>CALFHQ010000099.1 GCA_937876385.1 uncultured Pseudomonadota bacterium | reverse complement strand
AGGACTCCAAATGTTTCTTCCACAAGGCGTCTCGTTTTTCAGCAAGCACGCTGGTGCGCGCTGCGGTCAATAGCTGTTCCTTGCCAACAGAGCGCTTGCGCTCTTCGACGATGTTGCTTCGCGCCTTCTTGCGAAGTTCCTCCTCTCCCACCGTCACCTTGGGATCGTCGGGAGTGAGAGAGGATGCGACCTCTTCTCGGTGTGCTTCGAGGTACTTGTCGATCTCGTCGACTCCTACTTCGTCCGGGCGTACAAGCTGTCTGAGCAGCTCTTCTCGATGCTTCGTGAGGTATCGGGCTACCTCGTCGTCTGGGATGTCTGCCGGTTTGATTCTTTGAGAGAGCCAGTCCTGTCGATACCGCTCCACCAGATTCTGCTCAAAGATGAAGCGAACATACGGGACGGCGTCCAACCCTTCCTTCTCCCCTTGAGCTGCCAGGAGCAACATCATGGCGTAGTTGACCAGGAAGACGGATACCCGCTCGGGACTCGAGTAGTAGTAGCGCTGGTGGGGAGGGAGCATCTGAAGGGCCTGGTCGGTTTCGTGGGCAGTGATGGGAGTGTCTCCGATCTGGGCGACCTCGAGGGCTTCCAACTTGTCGGTGTTGGCCGCTTCCATCTCCGCCAGCCCCTGCTCGCCGATTCGGTAGGTCTTGAGCTCAGGCTTGTGCGGCTTGCATCCTGTTGCGAACAACAGCACCAACAACGGCACGCTGATTCCTCCAAACCTCATAGCTCCTCCCGAGACGCTTCCCCCTTTTTAGTCGAGGGACACCGGACTGTCAACGGGGAGACGCATCGCAAAGCGGGTTGCAAGCCCCTTTGAAGACTCCGCAGGGGCGCTGAAAGCCTCCAGTTGTCCCCCGTGACGAACCATGATCTCGTGAGAAATGGCCAATCCCAATCCAATCCCCCGGTCTCGGGTGGTGAAGAAGGGCTCGAAAATTCGCTCCAAAGTATCGGGGGTGATGGTGGGGCCGTTGTTGGACACCCAGAACGCCACCGAGTCTCCCTCAACCGTCGTGGACAGCTCGATTCTTCCCTCTGATTTCAGCGGTTCGACGGCATCCAAGGCGTTGGCCAACAGGTTCATCATCACCTGACCCAATTCGCCGGCGTGCCCCATCACGTCCGGCACTTCGCCGTAGCGCCTGAGGACGTCTGTTCCCTGGGCATCCACCCGATGCTGCAGGAGAAGCAGGGTCGCTTCGGCCTGCTCTTTGAGGCTGACCTTCCGAGCAACTTGCTCCTGGGAACGAGAGAAATTGGCCAGGGACTCGATGATGGAAACCGTCCTGGAACTGGCGTGCTCGATGATTCGGCTCGCCTTCTCGATACGGGCCAGCGTCTTGGGGGTGAATTCGTCGTTGAGCTGCTCCAGACCCTTCTTCATCGGACCGACGCTGTTCACGATGGCGTTGATGGGGTTGTTCAGTTCGTGGGCCAGCCCGCTCATCATCCTCCCCAACCCCGCCATCTTCTCGGCGTGGACAAGCTGGGCTTGGGTGGCCTTCAAGTTGTCCATCGCCTGTTGCAGGTTCTTGTTGGCGTCCTGCAACTGCGACGTTCGCTCAACGACCTTGTCTTCCAACGACAGGTTCAAGGCTCGAACCGTCTCGATCATTTCGTTCAGGCTCAGACGCATGGACTCCATCGACCCCGAGAGGTCTCCCAACTCGTCGGGGGAGGTGACCTCTACCTTGGAGTCGAGGTCTCCACCCTCGATCCCCTTCACCGCAGTAGTGAGTTGAACGATGGGGCGGGTGAGGCTTCGGGCAATCTGAGAAGCCAGCCACGACGACAGGATGTACAGCAGGGTGAAGAAGAACAGAGAGACCAGCAATACCCGTCTGGCCCACTCCGGTTTCTGCACCAGAACAGCCAGGGAGCCGTCGTCCACCGGAATTCGGATCCCCTCGAGTCGCTCAGAGGGCACGGCCAGATACCTTCCGTTGGATGTTTTCAGTGCCCTGAGGGTCTCTTCATCCAGGGGAGTCCCCAGGGAACAGGTTCTCCCTCCAATCGTCGCCACCAACGCGCCGTCCACGGGCACCAGCGGCTGGAGCTCCTCGCAGGTTGGCGGGGCGGAATCAAAGCCCCCCTGGGACCAACGCTTGGCAACCACGTCCCCTTGCTGTTCTATGTAGTAACTCACGACCTCCCGCTGCAAGGCGAAGGAGGTGTACAGCGCCAATCCCGAGGAAAAGAACACAAGCCCCCCCAGAAACAGCGCCATCTGACGACGCAGCGGGTTGTGCACCTTCTTCTGGAGGACCAGATCCCCCCGAACCTGGTTTACAGCCCAGGTCCAAATCCCCTCCAGAACCCTTCGAGACCAGACCAACGCAACCAGAGCGCTCCCCGTGCCTGCGAGCACGCCGATGAGGAGCAACATCAAACTTCGATCCAGGCGGAACGAATCCAGCACCCCCAGCACCACAGCAGCAGATGTCCCCGCTATCGTCCAGCAGGACATGTGGACCACGCCCAGTTGTTCCGGAAGACTCAAGATTCTCGCGGCCTGATGCTTTTCGGAAGCGCCCCCCCGGGAGACCCTCGAAACCACCACCCAAACCCCGAGAAGGCTTGCCGGGGCCGCAGCTCCAATGAAGGAGACGAACCAAATCGGTGCCAGGTCTCCCAGGGAGGCCGAGACCGCTTCGAACAGGACCACCGTCAAAGCAGCCAGCGCACCAGAAAGCAGGGCCAGCAATCCGTGGCGTCGAACCAAGCGGGCGAGAGTGACGCCGACCAAACCGGGGGGTGCTTTCGAATTGCCTGATTTCATTCATTTCTCCTGGGCTAACAAGACCCTATTATTCCACGAAGTCAACTTTTTTCCACTCTTGACTTTGGGGGACGTCGTGATACATTGGCGGGAGCCTATGATCAGGGAGGTCTATCGATGCAGCAATGGAAATCGTCGACGATTCGCAGACTCGCCGGGTGGCTCATTCTTCCGGCTTTCTTGGCGCTCGCTTGTGGTCCGATTACAGAGGACGATTTGTACAAATGGTCCCAGAACGACGAGGGACTCAAGAGACATTCTGAACTCATGGAAGATCCGGACGTTCCCCTGAAGCTCAAGGTCCGCTCGATCGTGATCTTGACAGAGAAGGGCTGGTCCGATCGCATCCGTGGGATCATCAAGAAGTACGAAGAGCCTCAGGTTCTCGCTGACGAAGCCTCCACTCCCCTCATCGGGCTTCTGGAGAACGATGACAAGGAAATCCAGGACCGTGCGAGAAACTCCCTGTTCAAGATCATGCCCCTAATGGGGGACGAAGCCAGGGACGAAGTGCAAAAGGCCATCTCGAAGTGGGCATTTGGCTCCATCACACAAGCCATGACCCGAGAACAGGTCTGGGACCTCATCTCCAACAAGATTGCCCTTCCTCAAATCGTGGACCTCGGGGAATATCCCGTGGAATCCGTGTTCCTCATGATCGAGCGCAGGGTCGAATCGGACGCATGGAAGCTCATCGACTGGGTCGAATACATCTTCAGTTTCGAAAACGAAGCGTACAACAAGAAGGCCCTCGCCGCTTTGAAGGTCTATCACCAGAACCTCTTCAAGCAGATCGACGCCAATCCCGACGGCGGTGACACCTTCTTCGAACCCTCCGATATTGCAGTGGTCGAGAAGTTCAACACCCCAGAAGCCGTGCTCTATATCCTCGATCTCGCCCAGAATCCCCACGTCGACCCGGTGACCCAGAACCAGGCTCTCCTTATCGCCGAGCGCATGTACGACATCGTCTTGTCCAAGGAAGAGCAGAAGAAACACGTAGACCAACTCCTCGCAGTGGTCATGCAGAAGCTCCCGCACATCAACGACCGAACGGGAATGGCACGCCTCAACCAGGCGAAGATCCTCCTCGAGAAAACTGGAATCCCCGGACTCAAGGATGTGCCCCTGGTCATCGAGAAGGAAGTCAAAGGAAAGAAGAGCACCCAGTGGAAGATCTACATGGGCTCCAACTACTACACCCCCTCTCGATTCATCTACGGTGTTGCCACGGACTTCCTGGAACCCCTCGTGGAATCCGAAAGAGACACCCTTAAGAAGGAATG
>CALFHQ010000098.1 GCA_937876385.1 uncultured Pseudomonadota bacterium | reverse complement strand
GAGAGGACTTTGTCTCCGTTGAAAAAGTAGTCCCAATCTCGAACGTCGGCTCCCGGTCGAGGAGGCAGAAGCTTGATGGTGTGTTCTGCTCCCGGCGAATCGTTGGTGGGGTACCAATGCAACAGTTGGTGCTTGGGGTCGAAGTAGCAGATGCCGTCGGAGACCCACACATAGAACCCTGTGGGATATTGGATTTCGGGGACGAAAATTTCGGTGGGAGCTTCGGTCTCTTTGGCTTCCATTTTCAGGAAGAATTCGCCCACCGGAAGCGGAGTTGCCTTGTCTGGTTCGAGGTACCGATAGGGAGAGTAGAAGTGGCTCTCTATGGGTTGCCCGCTTGTGGCTCGGGCGTGGGGTCGCACGTAGGCGTACTGCCCCCGAGGTTTCTGGTTGGAGCCGATGACGGAGAAGTCTTCGAGGTTCCAACCCTCTCCCCATTCGTCGGTGTTTTCCGGGGAGTAGCACCACACCATCTTTCCCAACCCGAGGGACTCGAAGGCGCGGTAGTAGCTGTCCAGAATGTAAGCGGGGATGGAGAAGTCGCTGTCCTTGGCAGCTTGAAGTCCGTTGAAGTTGAAGTAGGTTCCAAATTCGCCGAAGATCACCGGAATGCCGCTCATGGAGAAGTCGACTTTTGCTTTGATGGCTTCCAACTCTTTTGTGAAGTCCCGGTACTTCCACTCCTCTTCATCGAACTCCCGAGGCCCCATGTTAATGCCGGGGTAGGGGTAGATGTCGGGGTACCAATGGGGGGCGTAGACTTGCTGTTTGATTCCCTTGAGCTTGGTGGGATTCATCTGGAACACCGGCAGTCCTCCCCCCTCGCCCAGGGCCTGGGTCATGCCAATGCTGGTCTCAAACCAGATGATGGCGTTGCTGTCCTCTTCTTGAATGGCCTGTCCCACCCGTTCAAAGAAGGGAAAGAGGTACTTCTTGTCGTATCCCAGGTTCAAGTTCACCATGGCCATCAAGTTGGCCCCTTCAAATCCCCACTTCTGACGGGTTTCGTCGGTGGTGTCCGGGGGGAGCACCTGGAGCCCCTTGACGATGGTCCAGATGTTCTCGCCGAGATCTTCTCCGGCCAATGCGTAAATGACATCTCGGGCTGCAGTATCAAGTCCCGTATCAAAGTACGCGGCCACCGCTGCCAAGGTAATGAAGAAGCCCACGGGCTCGTTCATGATGTCGTATCCGATGACGTTCTTCTTGTCCTTGACCCGCTCCACCACCTTCATCCAGGCCTTGGTGTACTGCGCTTCCAGGAACGCCTGGACATGCACGGATTTTCCACCCACTTCCATCGTGTAGTCGGGGTAGATATCTTGCCCGGCGTACAGCATGGCGAAGGCGCGCTGCACATCCAGAGAAGTGACGAGGTTCAAGCCCCAGAGGGACCAGGGCATCATGTCTGAGGTCTCGTTGACGTCGTACTGACCCAGTTCGGAGAGGCCTTCGACGATGGTGTCCACCCAGGGAGGGGTGCCCGAGCCGTCGTCGGGGAGAAAGGTCATCAGCAGGTCGGCGAAAGCCGTCAACTCGCCCAGCCCGATCCCACCGAGGAGCTTCGGTTTGCCCCAATGCTCGGAGTCCATCTTCTTCTCCGGGAGACAAAGTTGGACCACCCAGGCTGGGGCTCCGTGGCCGCGAATCCAGTTGTTGTAGGGAGGCACCAGGGAAAGCAGCATTCCCTCGAGGCTCCCTTCGGAAAAGCGCTCTCCGGTCTCTGGATCCGTCGGG
>CALFHQ010000097.1 GCA_937876385.1 uncultured Pseudomonadota bacterium | reverse complement strand
ACCGAAGCGGTCAGACTGCTGGAGTCGAGGGGTCACGAGCCCGCTACCACTGACCGCGTATCCCTCTACCACGAAGTCCTCACGTCGATGCTGGCTGAAAAGGGACGTCACGAAGAAGTGGCTCGGATGTTTCCTGGAGTCCTCCAAGTCATCGAGTCAGGCTCCCCTGCATCGGTCATCGGACTGATTCCGCAACTCATTGAATCTCTATGCCTCACTGAGCGGGTAGGGGTGGCTGTGACGTTGTCCGAGCGGCTGTTTCTAGCAGTAGAAGGACGAGCCGCCGCGCTCACATCCGGGTTGGAGATTCAATACCAGCGTGGCGTCGCCACCTTCCTCGCCTACATGGGGCGTTTCGCTTCCGTGGAGCACGCGTTGGCGAGGACCTCCACCCTGAGAGCGACCTTCTCCCGGGCGCACAGGCAGCGATTGTTGACCCGGGCAAAGAACGCCACGGTTCCAGCGGCGTTGGAGGGTCACGAACAGCTCATCAAGCAGTTGGAGGCGAGACTGGCGTTGGCTTCCCAGTTGCCCTCTGATTTCGCCTTGCTCCGGAGTTCACTTTGGGGGGCTCGGATGCTGGGATTGGTACTCATCGGTACCTTCGCCGCTTCGGCCTATCTCGGTTCCACCCTGGATCCTTTGCACCTGGCTCGAGTGGGGGCGCTCTCCGCTCACCTTGTGAACGACGGACAGTGGTGGCGACTCGTCTCCCACGGTTTTCTCCATGCCGGCATCATCCACATTGCCTTCAACCTCTTTGCCATCTTCCTCTTTGGCAACATGGTGGAGCGCTTCCTGGGGACCCCGGCTTTCCTCTTCATTTTCCTGGTTTCTGTGGTGATTGGTGGGGAAGCCGCAAGAGTTTTTGGCGACGCTCCGGTCCTCGTTGGCGCATCGGGAGGTGCCTTTGGACTCTTTGGTGCGGCGATGCTGTGCCTCTGGTATCTAAAAGACAAGTTGCCTCAGCGTTGGTACCGACGAAACATGGGAGCGTTCATCACCTTGGCGCTGTTCAACTTCTACATCGGCATAGGGGTGGAGTTCATCAGCCTCAGCGCACACGTCGGAGGGTTCCTCGGTGGAGCCTTCGTCGCAGCGGGGCTCCTGCTTGCCCTTCGAGGGGGGGAACGCGTCCTCGGGACAGTGTCGCTGGTTCTGGCCATTACCGCCTGGGTGGCCGCGGCGGTGTTCACCATCCCACCCCTTGTTCAGGCCTATTCGATGCCCGCCACACAACTGTTTGAGTGGAGCCGCAGAGAGCTGCCTCAAGAGCCCACCGACACCCTCCCGAAGGCTCGAGTCTCCGTGGCGATGCCAACGCTGTTGCTCCCGGAAAACAGTGAAGCCCCCCCCTCCTCGGACCCCATGATGGTGGAGACACCGGTAGGGGGATTTTCCATTATGGTGGTGGGATGCCGTGGGAAACAGTCGGGGGCCGGTGCGGACAATGAGCAGGTGCAGATGGAAGAGATGCTGAGTACTCTGACACCTGGTACCCACGAAGAGTTGGCCGTCTACCTGGGATTTGACGAAACAGAAAATACGTGGTTCTCCGAGCTTCCTGACGAGTGGGTCACCATCGTGGACGGGGTGCAGGAGGAGCGCCACGTGGTGAACATGGCGCGCCTCCTTGAACGTGGACTCATTCTGGTGCGAGGGAACTTCGACGAGGAAGCCAGCCCGGATTGGCGAGGTGTGATGATGAAGGCCGTGAACTCCATCAAGATTCAAAGTTGCGAGCTATAGTGCGATAGCTCTCCTACCACTTCCATGTGGTGCACATGCGCAACATCTCGACCAATGCCTGGAGTCCTTTCTCCATGTCGGCCACGGCGATGCACTCGTTGACTGAGTGCTCCAACTGAGCGCCCATTCCCACAACCGCCATCTCAATTCCCTGGTTGTTGTAGATGGAAGCGTCGGTGAACCCGGTAATAGTCACCGGTACTGATGTGATCCCCATGGATTTGTAGGCTTCCTGGGCGATGAGAACGGTGGGAGAATCGTCTGGAATATGTACCGCCTTGCACAGGTTGTTCACCTCGATTTTCACCCGGGCGCCGACCCCTTCCACCTCTCGTTTGATGATGCCAACCATCTCCTGAACGAGCTCTTCTCCCTTGGCATGGTCGGCACTTCGGCACTCCGCCAGGAACTTCGCATGTTCCGGAACGCCATTTCGAATGAGTCCCCCCTCAATGACCCCCACGTTGGCGGTGGTGGCAGCATCCAGACGACCCAGTCTCAACTTCGTGATGGCCATGGCAGCGGCGAGAATGGCGTTGATTCCCTTCTCTGGCTCCATGCCGGCGTGGGCTCCTCGGCCGGTGATGTCCACGTCGATGGCGAAGTAGGAAGGACCGCCGGTGACGATGGTTTCAAGGGTGTCATTGTCCAGAAGGAAGCCTCGCTTGGCGGTGAGCTTGGAGAAATCGAGGTTCTTTACCCCCAGAAGCCCCACTTCTTCCTGGCGGCTCACGGCAAACTCGATGGGAGGACGCACAACGCTGACTCGCATGGCCTCCAACACCTCGGCGATGCCCCCCTTGTCGTCGGCTCCCAGAATGGTGTCCCCTTTGGAGCGGATGACCCCGTCTTCGAGCACCGGCTCGATTCCCTTTCCGGGCTGTACGGTGTCGGCGTGGCAAGAAAGGAGAATGGGCTCGCAGCCGGTGCATCCCTTCTCGGGGAAGCGGGCCACGAGGTTTCCGTAGGCATCCAATTCCGCCTCGCCACCGCACTCGGGAATGGCCTTCAGAAGGTACTCCATCATCTTCTGCTCGTTTCCCGACTCGCTGTCGATGCGAACCATCTCCATGAACTGTTCCACCATGCGCTTGCTCATCATGCCACTCCTTTGTTTCGTCGTCTTACAAGGCGTTGCGTCCCCTGCTGACGGGTTTCAATCTGGTTCTTCTCAATATTTTAGAGTTCCGATTCCAACGGTTCAGCCAGCTCCAGCAGTTGCCCCGTCTCCACCTGTTCGACGTGGGTGGTCTTTCCCGACGGCCACGTCACATCCAGTGTAACGGTTCCGTCGAAGTTCCCCACTCCAAAGTGGAGCACCGAGCTGTTCTGGCAACCCACTCCCTTTCCTCCTTCCACCTGACGCACCAGAGTCTTCCCGTCAAAGGTCACCCGGGCCACAGCTCCGATGGCATCCCGATTGGAGAGTCCGGCAAATTGCTCGGGAGTTGCCCCCCCGTAGAGCTTCACTTGAAGGACTTTGCCTGCCGGAGATTGGTTCTCGAAGAGGCGGTGAGCCACCAGATCCAAATCCCCGTCGCCATCGATATCTCCTGCTGCGGACCCCCAGCCGTTGAAATGCTCGATACCAGCCTCGTAGGTGACATCGGTGAACTGGGCAGTTCCGTCATTTTCGTACAGTTGAGATCGACGTCCCACATAGATGCTGGTGAGGAAGGCATCCAAGTCCCCGTCACCGTCGAAGTCAAAGAGGGTGGCCCCCGAGTGGGTCTCGTCATAGATGATCCCTCGGGTAGGGGGCAAGAACCCTTCGAAGGTCCCATCTCCCTGGTTGATGTAGACCGTCGTCGGGTCTGAGAAGTCGAAGAAGCGGGGGTGAGCCAGATTCGGCACCAACAGGTCAAAGAGACCGTCACCGTCCAGGTCACCGAAGGCGGGGCCGATCCCGTGGCCATAGGAACCCAGGGAGTAATATCCTTGAACTCCGGAGGCGTACGCTCGCTCTAGAAATCCCGCCATTCCTCCTTGATTCTGCCAGAGGAAATTGGGGTCCAGACGGTAATTGGCCACGTAAATGTCCGGGTCTCCGTCTTCATCGTAATCCGCCACGCACACTCCGCGGCCGTGGTAGTGCTTCTTGTCCAGCGGGATTCCCATGGCTTCCGTGACGTCGGTGAACGTTCCGTCGCCGTTGCTGTGAAAGAGGTAGTCTCGCTCGGGAACCTCGGAGTCTTCGGCGGTTCCGTAGCTTGCGATGTACAAATCGAGGAAGGCGTCCCCATCGAAGTCCACCCAAGCGACCCCCTGGTTATTTGCCAGGGTGTCGAGTCCCGCCGTCTCCGTCACTTCCTCGAAGGACCCATCCCCCAAATTGTGGAACAACCTCGTTTGCCCCGAGATGGAGACGATGTCACGCCAGCCGTCGTTGTCGTAGTCCCCCCACACCGTCTCTCCGCCCACTCCTTCCAGTCCGGCTTCCACCGTAATATCCGTGAATCCGCCGACCCCGTCGTTTTCCCACAGGTGGCCGTTGGAAAGAAAGT
>CALFHQ010000096.1 GCA_937876385.1 uncultured Pseudomonadota bacterium | reverse complement strand
CCACTCGCCCCTGGGGAGCGTGGTATTGAAACGCCTCTTCGAACGCCAACATGTAGGTCGCACTGGAAGCGAGGGTCAAGGCGGGGTCCAGGAAGCCGGGCTGAATGAAGGAGACCCCGACTTCCCCCGAGGGACCGCTCAATCGGCGATCCCACACGGCGGGGAGGAAGGTGTATCCAGCCACGCCGTGAACCGAGAAGGTCCGCAGTCCGCCAAAGAAGTTTCGATTGCTCCAACTCGCCTTCAATCTGGCCTGCTGGCTTGAACGGTCAAACCCGACACCGCCGCCGACCGTGAACTCACGAAGGGGCTTCTTCTGGGCGTAGAGGGTGACGTTGACCCATTTGTGAGGACCGACGTCTTCCGGCAACGGCTTCTCAGGAAGAACGAGGAGCTTTGAGTCGGAATCCTTGAGGATTGTGGTGTCGGCCTCTTCCTCTCGCTCGTTGATTTCCAATCGGACCATACTGAACAGTCCCAGGGAGTAGACTCCTCGCTCACTCTTCTTCAAAATATTCGGGGTAACGAGCATCCCTCGTTTGAGCTGGGAGTGGCGCAGGATGATGTCGGCACCGATGTCCACGTCTCCTCGCATGAGCACGCCACCCAGGAAACATTGGGGACCCACTTTGGCGGTGAGCTCCAGTTCCACGGCGTCTTCGTCGCGATAGACTCGAACTTGACCCGTCACCGAAGATTCGCAGTACCCGGCGTTCAGCAGCGCAAGGCGGTAATCCTCTTTGAGTCGGACGTATTTCTCTCGGTCAAAGCGATGCCCTTCCAGTTTCCGAAGGGCCTTTGCCACGGACTCAACATCACTCGAGAGGTTCCATGGCTCCACGGTAACCTTGCGAATCAGATGGGGAGGCCCCTCTTTGACCTCGATGCTCACTGCGACCCGCTTCTCTCCAGCTTCCGTTACCTTGTGACTCAACAGTTGTGCTTGAAAGAAGCCGTGGTCCCGGTAGAAGGCTTCCACCCTTGACAGGTCTCTTTGCAGGGACAATTCATCAAATGGAATTCGGTTGGTGAAGGGAACCCAGCACAGCTCCTGGGTGGCGAGACCGTCCTTGATGGCCCCGTCCCCCAGCTCTTCGTTCCCTACAATATTGAGGTCCTTGACGTACACTGCGTTCTTGTCGTGGCCGCAGGAAACAAGGAGGGTCAAGGAGAACAGCAGTGCGCCAAAGCTCTTCATTCAGCCGACCCCCTTTGCCGTTGAAGCGCAAAGGAAACCGCTCCCAAGGAAGCAAGGGCAAAGGAGACTGGAACCGGCCATGACGTCCAGAAGGTCAGACTGCTCTGGAATGCTGCCAGCACGGCAGTGAGCAGAAGGGTTCCCCCCAGTCCAGTGCCCAAGGTCCCCACCAAGGTCCAGCCGATGGCCTTGGGTTTGAACCCCAGACCCAGGGCAAGCATGGCACCCGAGACAACTCCCGTCAGGGAAAGAAGGAGGAGGAACCTCGTGGAGGAAGTGAGCCAGGACCACACCAGGACGGAAGCATGGAGCTCCCCGCCGTCAGCCAGAGCGAGGCAAAACACCCCCGTGGCCGAACCCAACAGAGCGACGACTGTCCACAACCATTTCCGCATTCGAATTCGTCATCCAAACTGGCGCACTACTTGCGCAGCATGAAAAGAATCATCTTCATCGATTCCACCGCTTTCACGGCATGAGGCCGGTCTGCGGGCATGAGAATGCTCTGGCCAGCTTCTACCCGAACGGGCAATCCATCGATAATGAATTCTCCAACTCCGTCTGCCACCTGGACGAAGGCGTCAAAGGGGGCGGTATGTTCCGACAACTCCTGCCCTTTGGAGAAAGCAAAGAGGGTCAAGGTGCCGCCGTCGCTTTTCGCCAGCGTTCGACTTACGACGGCGTCGGTTCCATATTCGACCATCTCGCTCAGTGTCACCGCCGTGGCGGGGGGAAAGGTATCTGCAAAGCTCTTCATGGGACCTCCGGGTTCCAGTGTGAACTGTTTGTCCGCGCGAAAGAAGTGTTTTCCGGCAGGACAATCATGGTGCCTGCAGGGTCCCGTTTCAAGGCGTATTTGGGTCGCAAACGGGGGCGAATGGGGGTCCTCTTAGGGAGGGCTACTGGAACTTTCGGTAGTCCAGTTTGCCCAGGGCTTTGATTAGAGAGATTCGAGCGAGGTTGAGACGAAGTTGACCTTGAAGAACCTGGATTCTGGCCGAGTTAAAAGCCAATTCGGCGTCCAGTACGACGGACTGTTCGGCGGCCCCTTGCTTGTACTGGTTCTCTACCAGAGAGAGGTTCTTCAGCGCCAATTCCACCATCTCTTCTCCGGCGGAAAGTGCCGTCTGAGCCTTGGATATCTCGCTACGGGCGCTTTCTACTTCTACTTGTGCCTGAATGAGAGCCTGCTGCCGGTTGAAACGAATCTCGCGCACCTTCGAGCGCTTTTCGTCCATTTCTGCAAACCTCATCCCACCGTTGAAGATGGCCCATTCCAGAGAGACAATGGCCCGCCAGGCAGTGTTCTGCCCCGCAAAACCGGTGTTCGAGGTGTACGACCAGTTCCAGACGGCGCTGATGGTGGGAGCCCACTGCATCCAAACGTCGGTGACTTCTCGGTCGGCCATTACCTCCATCTTGTCCAGCATCAGGACGTCCTTTCGGCGAGCGAGGTCATTCAGGTTGACCTGCCCAGAGTAGGGCTCCTCCCCGGCAATCTGAGGGTTGGGCTCCACCCGAAATTCCCGGTCTTCAAGGCCAATGAGAAGGGCCAGCGCCGTTCGGCTCAATCGGAGACTCTCAAGCGCCTGGTCCAGATTGCTTCGGGCCTGGATTACCGAGATGGTCGCGCGAACTCGCTCGTTTTCCAGGGCGACTCCGTTCTTCAGTCGCACCTCTGTGAGATCCATGTGGTGCATGGTGTTGGCCAGGTTCTCTTTGGCCAGCCGGACCGCCTCTTGTGCCGTTGCGATTCCAAAGTAGGTCTGGATGATGGTGAAGGTCAGCAACTCTTTGCTGTATTCCTGCTGCAATTTGGCGAGGTCGACACCGGTGTACACATTGAACAGTTGAGGCCAGGTGCGGAGGTTCAGGATGCTGATGCCCACGTTGATGTTTGCATCCCAGTTGTTGCGCTTCTGAATCACCGTGGCTGAGCTTCCGCTGTCTTGGGACGTGCTGTCAACAGGCACCACAGGGATCTGACACAGGGAGGGCAGGGGCCCCATGGTCGCCGTGTCCCACGCACCGCAGTTCATCGCAGCGAGTTTGTAGAGGTCAGCAAAGCTCGAACCGATGTCCAGCTTGATTTCCTTGTCTGCCAGGGTGTACTGAGCCCCGGCGCTGATGAAGGGGAGAAGCAGGGCGTAGGCCCTCGTGATGTTGGTCTTCACCTGCTCCACCCGCTCGTTGCCCCCCTGGAGCTGAGGGCTGAAAATGAGCCCCTGCTTCACCGCTTCTTGCAGCGTGAGTACTGGGAAGTCTCGAAACTCGGAGGGCAGGGGAGATGGAGCATTGTTCGTCTCCTGAGCCAACCCTCGAAGAGGAAGAGTGAGCAGGATGCCTACGAGTATCAGGTTTGAGATTCGCTTGAGCAAGGTATCCTCCAGGAGGAAGTTCCGCCGGATGACATCAACCGGCAATTCCGACAATCAGGCTGTAAGCCATGAACGTGATGAAAACCAGTCCCAGCAAGATGGCGATTCGCTTGAACCAGAGGTGACGTTCCATGAACGCCAGCGACGCCACCTTCAGCCGCTCCAGTGCATGATAAAGCACCGGAACAACGATGGTGGTCAGCAACGTAGCGAAGCTCAACCCGTAGATCACCGCGATGGCCATGGGGCCCCAGAACTCCATCGACCCCGTGCCGGTTTCGACGTGCATCGTCCGGACATCGAAGTCAAATCCCTGGGCCATAGGCAGCAGTCCGAGAATAGTCGTTCCCGCAGTCAGAAGGATGGGACGCAATCGGACGGTGCCCGCCTCGATGATGGCTTCTGTTAACTCATGGCCGTCGCGTCTCAGCTTGTTGATGTAGTCGATGAGAACAATGGCGTTGTTTACGACTACCCCCGCCAGGCTGATGATTCCCACTCCAGTCATCATCACTGAGAAGGGCATCTTATTGATGGTCAACCCGATGAACACTCCCACCATGGAGAGCACCACGGAGAAGAGGATGATGACCAACTGCCCCACGCTGTTGAACTGGGTGAGGAGCACCATGGCCATCAGGAAGATGCCAATGAGCAAGGCCTGCCCCATGAATTGCTGGGATTCCTGCATGTCTTCGTTTTCACCCGTGAAGCTCACCGTGGCTCCCCGGGGGTTGAAGTCCTTGAGGATCTTGCGGACATCCTTGAGCACCTCCGCCCCGGGGCGTCCTTCTGCTTCGGCGCTGACGGTGATGACACGGTTTCGGTCGATGTGCTTGATGGAGGACGTACCCACCGTACTGTCCATCTTCACAACCTGAGACAGCGGAATCTGTCGTCCCTCTTTTCCAGCCACCGTCAATGCGAGGACATCCTCACGGTTGGTTCGGTACTTGTCCTGGAGTCGAACGGTGACGTCGTATTCCTCTTCTCCCATCCGGTACAGCGTTGCAGTGGTTCCGTAAATCGCCGTTCGCACCGAGCCGGCCACGACACGAAGACCGTTCAAGATGAGCTTGTTCGACAAGGTACGGTTGAAGAGAAGCAACAACTCCGGGCGACCCGAGTCGAAGTCATCCCGCAAATCGGTGAGTCCCTTGACTTCGTTGATCCGACTCTTCACCGTCTCGGCAGCCTGGCTGAGAACATCGTAGTCGTCCCCAGCCAATTCGATGTTAATCGGGGCGCTGCGAGGGGGGCCATTTTGCTGTTTCTCCACACGAATCTGGGCACCAGGGATGACAGAGATGGCCTCTCGAAGGTTTTCAATGGTTTGGAACGGACTCTCGGTCCAGTCCTGGCGATCCTGGAAATCAACCGACACAATGGCTCGATGGGTCTGACTCTGTCCAACCCCGCCCCCGGTCCCCACCTCAGAGAGGAAGTGCTTGGCATTGTCCACGTCTGCAAGGGCGCTTTCCACTTGCATGGTGATCCTGTCCGTGGCTTCCAGGCGAGTTCCCTCCGGAGCCTGAATGTTCACCTTCATGCGCTCGGGAGTCGTCGATGGGAAGAACTCCACTTGTGGC
>CALFHQ010000095.1 GCA_937876385.1 uncultured Pseudomonadota bacterium | reverse complement strand
GCAAGGGGGGCTGGCAGGCAACCAACAACCGACTCTGGAATGCAATGATCAGGGCTACGAACTATCCCTTGACGTTGGTACCAAACCCGAACCACCCAGTGCGCAGGTTCACCCAAAAACCGTTACCCCTTCCACACCCCAATCCGAACAACTGCTCCCCGCCGGGCAGCAAGGAGGCCTGCAAAGCAGGCCGAACTGAGGGGGCGTGGGCTGATCCAGGAGGTTGTGAGGGTCGGTTCCAAGCCCCGTGGCACCAAAGGTGCCTCGGGACGCACGCCATCGGTGTGCTGGTAGAGTAGCCTGGGGTGAGGGCGCTGTAGGTGCACTTACCCCAGGACCTGAATATCGGATTGAAATCCCGCACGCTGTAGGTGTGCGAGTGGAATGGGGGTGGCAGCGAAAACGAGCGATCGATGCCAACGAAATTGCCTCCACGGTGCCATGCGGTTCAGCGGCCCTGACAGCGGATTTTTCGCCCTTTGAATTGAGTTTGGTCTTGACTCTGAAACGCCGTTGCGTTACAACCTCCTCAAGTTGAGATTAGCCCTTTACTTATAGGCTTTGTCGCTCATTTTGCGATGCATTTGTAATAAGTAAGTGGTAATACTCAGATCGCGTCTTAGGTTGTGCCTTCCCCAAACCAAGGACCGCAAGATGTTGTGGTGGACAACAAAAGTTCTTCGAAGCCACCTCATACCACACAGACCAACATTTAAGGGACCACATGGCGAAACGCATCATTCGTGAAGCGTCCAGGACGCTGATGGAGTATCGTTTGCTTCCAGGGCTGACGACTCCGGAGACGAGTCTGGATCGCATCTCTCTGAAGACTCCTCTGGTCTGCCCAGAGGAAGGACAACGCCCCATCAACCTGAACATCCCGCTGGTTTCGGCAGCAATGCAGTCGGTATCCGGGACCCAGATGGCCATTGAGTTGGCGACCCTGGGTGGGGTGGCGTTCATCTTCTGCTCCCAGACCATCGAGGAACAGGCAGCAATGGTGGCCAAGGTAAAGCGGTATCGGGCGGGCTTTGTGACCCCCCGCACCATCGCTCCCGACCTGTTCATTCGGGATCTGGAGAGCCTGCGGAAGATGACGGGGTATTCGACCTTCCCCGTGGTGGATGACGACAACGTGATGCTGGGTCTTATCAAGCGCAACGACTACGACCCCGTTCGCCACGCCGACTTGCCGGTGAGAGAGCGCATGATCCCTCTGGCCTCGTTGGAAACCGGGATTGACATCGACGACCTCAACCGGGCCCATGAGCTCCTCGTGGAAACCCACCAGCCGGTGCTCCCCATCCTTGGTCCAGACAACACGCTCAAGCATCTGGTGTTCCGAAAAGACATCCGGACTCACCTGGACAACCCCTTGCAAGTCATGGACGACCAGCACCGCTTGACCTGTGTGGCCGCGGTGAACACCCACGACTACAAGCAGCGTGTAGAGGCGTTGGTTGAGGCGGAGATTGACGCCCTGGCCATCGACTCGTCGGACGGATACTCTACCTTCCAAGCCGACGCCTTGCGTTGGATCCGGAAGCGCTATCCCCACATTCCTTTAATTGGTGGGAACATCATCACCGGGGACGGATTCCGCTACCTCGTGGAGGCCGGAGCCCAGGCAGTGAAGATTGGCATGGGTGGAGGAAGTATCTGCATCACCCAGGAGCAGAAGGGAACCGGTCGGGGGCTGGCAACAACGGTGGAAGCCGTGGCCGAAGCCAGAGACCTGTACTTCAAGGAAACCGGCCGCTACATCCCGCTGATTGCCGACGGTGGCATCGGCACGGCCAAGGACGCCACGGTGGCGCTGGCGTTGGGAGCAGACGTCATCATGATGGGCCGGTATTTCGCCCGCATGGAAGAGTCCCCCACGGAGAAGGTCACCTTGAACAACCGGGTGATGAAGCCATACTGGGGCGAGGGGTCGGCTCGAGCCCGCTTCTGGAAGAACATCCGCTACCATCAGACACAGTTTGTAGAAGGGGTGGAGGGGTTGGTGGAGTACGCCGGAAAGCTGCGTGACAACCTCCCGCAGACTCTGGCGAAGATCAAATCCTCCATGTCATCTTGCGGCGTCCCGGATATCGCCTCTCTGCACCGGGACGTGGAGTTGGAGCTCATCTCCGGCCTGTCCATTCGAGAAGGGAAAGTACACGACATTCACATGCCTGGAAACGACGGGCAATACACCGAACGAAGCTGGGGAGAATAATGCCCAACACCATCGTACTCGGTTCCCAGTGGGGGGACGAAGGGAAGGGGAAGATTGTTGACGGTCTGGCGGCCAATGCAGACGTCGTAGTTCGCTTTCAAGGGGGTGCCAACGCGGGGCACACGGTTGTGGTGGAGGGGAAGAAGTACGTTCTTCACCTGATTCCATCCGGAATCCTCTCGAAAACCGCCGTCAACATCATCGGCAACGGCTGCGTCGTGGACGTGATCGAACTCGCAGCAGAGCTTGAATACGTCGCAAAGGAAGGACTTGAAGTCACTCCCCAACGGCTGCGAGTTTCCGGCGGTGCCCACATGGTCACCCCCTTCCACCGCCTCTTCGACCAGATGTTGGGAGCCCACATCGGCACAACGGGTCGAGGCATCGGGCCGGCCTACCGAGACAAGGCTCGTCGAGTGGGGGTTCGTCTGGAGTCTCTGGTTGACGACACCTGGCGAGACAAGGTCAAAACCCTCGGGGAAGAGTACCGCCACCTCGCCCGGTGCGTGTACGACCAGGAATTCCCCCCGGTGGAAGAGATCATTGCCCAGATGGAGCCCGCCGTAGCCGTGGTCAAGGAGTTCGTTGGGGACACCCAGGCCGAGCTGTTTGAAGCGTTGCAGGCAGGCAAATCGATCCTTTTTGAAGGAGCCCAGGGGACCCTCCTGGACATCGACCACGGAACCTACCCCTTCGTCACGTCGTCAAGCACCACCATCGGCGGTGCGTACACGGGGTCGGGGGTGTTCGTGGACTTTGACCATCGAATCGCGGTGGTGAAAGCGTACACGACCCGAGTCGGCAACGGCCCCTTCCCCACGGAATTAACCGACGAGATGGGGGCGCTGCTGCAAAAGAAGGGGCACGAGTTCGGTGCCACCACCGGACGTCCCCGACGATGTGGTTGGCTTGACCTGCCTCTTTTGGCTCGCAGTGCCATGGCCAACGGGTTCAACGAAATCGCCCTCACAAAGTTGGATTGCCTGTCGGGAATCGACCCCATTAAGGTCGCCGTCGGGCGGACCCCATCGGGGGAAATCGAGTACGTCGAGTTGCCCGGCTGGAGCGAAAACATCGAGAGCGTTCAGAAGGTCGGCGACCTTCCTGAAGCATGCAAGGACTACGTCCAATTCATTGAAGACCAACTCGGCATCCCCGTGCGGTGGGTATCGGTGGGTCCCGACAGAGCACAGACCATGACTCGGGAGATTCCATGAGCGCAAAGAAGACACAAAGCGGACTGGACATCGATCTTGGGAACCAATGTTCCCGGGTGGCATACGATTGGGCCAAAAAGACTTTCACCACCCGGGAAGGTCGCATGGGAATGCCCCTTCCGGGGCTTGACGGTTCGTTCTCCAACCTCATGGACTTCGGCAAGGTTCGAATCGCCATGTCCTCGGACGGAATCGGCACAAAGAGCGAGTTGGCGGAGCGCACCGGAATTTTCAACACCCTGGGCTACGATCTCGTCGCCATGACCGTGGACGACCTCGCTGCCAACGGAGTAGAGCCCGTCTGCCTGTCCAATATTCTGGACGTGGACAACCTTGATGCCGACATCGTCGATGCCCTTATGTCGGGGCTTCACGACGCATCTGTCCTGGCTGAAGTCGCCGTCACGGGTGGAGAAATCGCTGAATTGGGAAACCGAATCGGTGGATACGGAGAGGGGATGCACTTCAACTGGGGCGCCACCGCCATCGGGATGCTTCCAGACACCGTGGAACCGGTCACCGGGAAAGGGGTCGTTCCGGGAAATGTCGTCATCACATTGGCATCCGACGGCTTCCGCTCCAACGGCTTCTCCCTCATTCGGCGAGTCATGGAGAAGACCTTCGGAGAGAAGTGGCACGACGCCCCGGGTCTGGAAGGAAGACGCTGGGGGGAGTGGCTCCTGACTCCTTGCCGTATTTACTCTCCGCTGGTGACCGCCCTGCGGAAAGCCGGCGTAGAGCTTGAGGCCGTGGCCCACATCACCGGCGGCGGCGTGGAAGACAACCTCGCCCGGATGCTCAAGACCTCCGGGTACGGCGCTCGCCTCGACAACCTCTTTGCCCCGCACCCCTTCATGGTGGAAGTGCAGCGGCTGGGGGATGTCTCTGAGGAGCAGGCGTATCGACTGTGGAACATGGGCAACGGAATGCTCCTCGTAGTCCCAGAAGAGGACGTTCCAAAGGCCCTTGAACTGGCAGAGAAGAAGGGGTTCCGGGCGCAAGTCGGGGGGGTCATCACCTCCTCAGCGACGATTGAAATCGTCACCTCGGGAGTATCCCCGACGACTTTGATTCGAAACGTCCGCGAAACTGAAGAATAGCAGCAAGACAATCTGGGCGCGTCAGCTTCCCAGGGGAGATTGAACATGAGCGAAATTCAGAGGGTGCCCCACATCCACGTGGTGCTGAAGGATGGAATGGAGGATGTGGCCGGGGCCAGGGTTGAAAAAGAAGCCCGCCGGCAGCTCTCTATTGAGACGGGTGGTGTGAAAACCGGGAAGGTGTTCTCCATCCTGTTTGACCTTGAAGAGAAGCAGCTTCACGAGTTCGCACACCTGGGCTTGAAAGACAGCGTCACCCAGGAAGTCTTTGTCAACAGTCTCTACAACGACCCTCGCTTCAAGACCTACCTTCTGGTTGCCAAGCTTCCCGGGGTCACAGACGACGAAGGGGTGTCGGCCCAGAAGACCCTGTGCGACCTGTTCAACATGCCCTTTGAAACCACCACTCAGCGCATCTTCACATCGGAGCTTTACCTCTTTGAGAAGGAGCTGTCGGACGAAGCGTTGGAGACATTGGGGGAGAAGCTGCTGGCCAACACCCTCGTGCAGCAACTCGAATTCGGTCCCTTCACCGGCACCATCAGCACCGTGCCTGAGGTTCGAATCGTTGCAGACGCCACCACTGAAACCGTGGACCTGAACATCTCCGACGAAGCCCTCCTGGCCA
>CALFHQ010000094.1 GCA_937876385.1 uncultured Pseudomonadota bacterium | reverse complement strand
AGGGACTCTTCCTCCGCCGAAAACCAGGAGTTGTAGGGGAAATCGAAGCAAAGACCGCAGTCCCCCCCGCATCCATCCGGCCCGCAACCCAACTCGTCGCACACGTTGAAGATGCAGGTCCCTTCCTGGCAGCTCTCACCGCAATCGCATGCTCCGCAACTGCCTCCACAGCCGTCGTCCCCGCATTCTTTTCCTTCACAAGCCTGGTCGATATGGCAGCATTGGCCGGCGTGACAGGCACCGTCTGTTTCGCACACCGTTGCGTCGGGTAGAGGGGTCCATGCTGTGACCATGTCGCTGGGAGAGCAGTACTGGCAAGGATTTTCGAAATCAGGAGCGTTTTCCACCACGCACTTTCCCGAGATGACACAGTAGCCGCTCGATATCGAGATGTTGCACGCCCCTTTCTCACACGAATCGGTGGTACACTCACGGCCGTCGTCGCACGTGTAACATGTTCCACCACAGCCGTCGTCCCCATTGCAGTTCATTCCTCCGCAATCGGGGATGCACTCTTCCACGCACTGCCCATCCGCGTTGCAGGAAGGAGTTTGCTCTGGACAGGTGCCACAAGAACCGCCGCAGCCGTCGTCCCCGCAGGAGCGACCATCGCAAGCCGGAGTGCAAGCATTGGAGGACACACATTGGCCGTCCGAACTGCACGAATTGGATTCGGTACACTTCCCGCAAACCCCTCCACAGCCGTTGTCACCGCACTCCCTTCCGTCGCAACTGGGGGTGCAGGTAGAGCTGCTCCCGCATCCGGCCAGGGTGATGGAAATGAAAATCGCCAAGAGGGCCCAGGTTCTCCGGCCAAACATATCTGCCTCCTTCTCGTTGCTGTGCGCCAGACTGCATCATAACTCTCCCCGAAATGCTTTGCCAGAGGAAGGGCACGTGTCGTAACGTCCAGGCAGTGACTGATGGAACAGTTGGCGAGGGTGAACCCATGGATCGATTGGTGGGAGTGATTGCATTTGTCCTGTTGCTGATGCTGGCGCCCGCTACCTTTGCTGAAGAGACAGTGAAGGAAGCTGAGACCGGGGTGGAGTTCAAAGTCGTCGATGAACAAGGGCGCACTCTGCTGGGGACGGGTGTTCGGGAGAAATTCGGATTCGACGTCTACGCCATCGCCGTCTATGCCAAACCCTCCGACGTGCGCTCGCAGATGGGGGGGGCCAAGGACCCCGTTCACGCCCTCGTATACGGCGACATGTCCCGTCGAATCATCCTCCATTTCGTTCGAACGGCGCCTGGAAAGAAGATCCAGCAGAACTTCGCCGAGACGTTGAAGCTGCGCTTGACCCGAAGGCAGTTCGACGTGACCTGCAAAGAGGACTACGATAGACTTCTCAAGGCCGTGGGGTCGGGGGTTGGCAAGGGTGAGAGGATTCTCCTGGATTTCAAGGGGAGGACCCTACGAGTCTTCAACAACGAAGGGATTGAGCTCTACCAGACCGACAACGTCGATTTCGCCCGAGCCATTTACAACAGCTTTCTCGATGAACGCACCAACAGCCCCACCTTGCCGGAGGGGGTCAGGAGGTTCTTTGCCTCGGGAACTTGACTTG
>CALFHQ010000093.1 GCA_937876385.1 uncultured Pseudomonadota bacterium | reverse complement strand
CAAACCGTGCCTTTACACCGAAGTTCGAATTGCTGATGATTCGGGAATCGAAGTACCCACCGGGCAAGTGGGAGAGATCCAGGTCAAAGGTCCCAACGTCATGAAGGGCTACTGGAACCTCCCGGAAGAAACAGACGCCTCCTTCGTGGACGGTTGGTTCAAAACAGGAGACCTGGGCCGAATGGACGAGGACGCCTTCCTCTTTATCTCGGGTCGGAAGAAGGAGATGCTCATCAGCGGCGGAGAGAACGTCTATCCGGCGGAAATAGAGAACGTCCTGACCAGCCACCCGGACGTCTCCATGGCCGCTGTGGTTGGGCAACCTCACGAAAAGTGGGGAGAGGTTCCCGTGGCCTTCGTGATGCCTATGCCCGGAAAGGAACTGTCCGCTGACGAATTGACGATGATGGTCGCCGAAAGGCTCGCCCGGTACAAAGTGCCTCACGCCATCCACGTTCGTCCACTCCTTCCCTTGAGCGCCGCAGGCAAGATCCTGAAGCGCCAATTGGAAGAGGAAATCAATCAGGAAGCCAACTAGGAGGAAACCCATGGTCCAGCAGATTGGAGATACCCTGTACAAGCAGTGGGAGAAGATGTTCACCCTGTTCACCGACCAGCTCGTCCGCAACCAGGCATTCCTGGGCTCCATGGGCAAGCTCATCGAGAACTCGAGCGCCATCAGAGGAACCGTTGAACGCTCCATGAACAAGGTGTTGGAGCAGATGCAGCTTCCAACAAGACACGACATCGCCGACATCCTGACGGTACTGCGGAAGCTGGAAACTTCGGTGGAAGAGCATCGCATGGAGCGCCGCTCGGTACAAAAGCAGATTCGAGACCTGAGCCAGGCAGTCCTCGCCATGGGGAAGGCCATGGAGGTGCAATCTCGCCAACTGGACGCTCTCCTCGAAGGCACTCGAAGCGCTCCCGCTTCCAAAGCCTCGAGGAAAGCTGCACCAAAGAAAGCTGCATCAAAGAAAGCCGCAACCAAGAAGGGCTGAAACGAGGAGCGTTGAAAGATGAAGAAGTTCGACCCAAAACAGATTGGCCAAGTGCTCCAGTTCACGCTTCAAAGCAACGCTGGACGGCTGAAGAACGGATACAAGCTCCTCACCAAACAGCTTCCAACACCCGAAGTGGGCACCACACCGCACAAAGAGCTCATGAACTTCAGCCGCATTCGGCTGCTGAAGTACGCTCCCCCCGAGACGGGACGGACGCACAAGACGCCGTTGCTCTTTGTTCCCTCGCTGGTGAACCGCTACTACGTTCTCGACCTCATCCCCGAGCGCAGCGTCGTGAACTTCGTGCGATCCCACGGCTTCCAGAATTACATGGTGGACTGGGGAAATCCTGGGGTGGAAGATCAGCACACCTCCCTGGAAGATTACGTTCTGAAACGACTGGATCTGGTCGTTCGACGCATCATCGAAGAAGAGGGCACCCCCCCCACCCTCATCGGCTACTGCATGGGGGGAAACCTCGCCTTGGAGTATGCTTCCATCCACCCCGAGAACGTTGCCGGGCTTGTTCTCCTGGCAACTCCGGTGGACTTTGAGAAGGCAGGTCTCCTGTCGCAGTGGGCTCGCCCCGAGATCTTCAATCTCGACAAGTTCGTGGAGGGGCACGGCTTGATTCCCCCGGATCTTTTGAACTGGGCCTTCACCATGCTCAAGCCCAGTTGGCAGACTCGCCAAACTCGGGATCTGGTCAAGTGGGGCTGGAACGACGATTTTCTGCGAGGCTATCTCGCCATATCGAAGTGGGTCAACGACAGCGTCTTCGTTGCCGGGGAGACATTCCGACAGTTCGTCCAGCAGTACTACCGAGACAAC
>CALFHQ010000092.1 GCA_937876385.1 uncultured Pseudomonadota bacterium | reverse complement strand
GCCGCTTCCTTTGGTATCAAGTTCGGAACCATCGCTGGCTCTATCAACGGTATGGCGTCTGCGGAGTAGTTCTAACCCATTGGGGTGAGAGGACACTAGTTCTCATGGCACCGCATTCCATGCGATGTAGCGGGTATTGGCGTTGCTGACGTCATGCCTGGCATGGAATGCCAGGACAGGATCCCGCTTTGCGGGATACTCCCCGTGGAACCCGGGGTTGGGAAGAGTCGCAGATGGACTCGATTTGCGGGAAGAGATGGTACACAAAGGTACCTGTCCCGTAGTCTACCTCTAAGGACTAGCCTCCTGCTACGGAGTGCGAGTCGTCACCGTCAGGATGTAGCTGGACGCATTGGGGCCTTGCGAGTCGGTTTCTCCGCTGTCTATGACGATGAAGTAGGTTCCCGGCTCCAGCAAAGCCTCGTCCAGTGCTGCCACAGACCAGGTTCCCAGGTCGCAGGCCAGGGAATCCTCGGGCTGGCAGGTACCTCCAAACATCGAAATAGCGGGGAATGACTGGTTGTCGAAATAGACGCTGGCTGAGACGAACATGGCCGATTCCAACAAGAACGAGTGAACCGAGTCTGGACCCTCTGACGCTGCCGTGGAGCAGGAAGCGGCGAGGTCGTTGGACTTCTCTTCTGTAGTCTGCCAGGCCTCGTAATCTTCGTCCGCTTCCAAAGCGACAACGCCGTTGAGTGGATAGGCCGTTGAGCAGTCCTCTCCCGAAAAAGCACCGTTGCATAGTTCGTCAGCGAAACAGTGGGGGTCCTCGCAATCGACGCGTCCGTCACCATCATCGTCCAGGCTGTTGGTGCAATCCTCTTGCACAGTCGAAATCCAGAGAGAGTAATGATTGGCCATAGGTGTTCCGAACAGCGAGCCCCCGCTGTCGATGAGCAGATAGTACTGTCCAGCCGGCAGGGTGAGTTCGGACAAGGTCACGGTGTCCCATTCTGCCGTGACACATTCCACCATGTTAAAGAAGTTGCAAGCACCATCGTAGAGGATGAGGGCGGGTGTGAAGCCGTCGTTGAACTGCACCGAAATGGTCAAGGTGGCTTCTTGGCTCAGGAAGAAACTGTGCACTGCGTCCGGTCCGTCGACGCTGACCGGGGCACAAGTGTTCCCCACGTCGTTGCTCTTGCCGATGGTCGTATTGAACACTCGTTCGGAATAGTCCACCGGAAGTGGAACCGCCCCGTTGATGAAGAACGGATCCGCACAATTCTCTCCAGAGTGCCCTCCCGTGCAGATGGAATCGTCGAAGCACTCGGGGTCTTCGCAGTCGGCTCGACCGTCCGCGTCGTCATCTACTCCGTTCACGCAGTTCTCTGGGATTGGCGGGGGATCGAAGTACAGGTCCAAGGAGAACGGCCCTTGATAGGGCACACCTGAGAAGTTCGTTCCCCCTGAATCCACCACGAGATAGTACGTCCCCGGCGGCAGAACCTGGTCAATTCCAATCCAACCCATGAATCCGGAACCACAGCCCAGCAACGTGGCACTGATACACTGGCCCGAGTAAAGGTAGATGGACGGGACGTCAAAGATCCCCTCGGTAAACTCGACAAACGCAGAGAACTCCGAGTTATCATCCAGAACGAACTGATAGACCATGTCCGGTCCCAATGCCGAACCGCTGGCACAGGACGCAGAGAGATCGTTGTTCTTTGTCGCCGTGGTCCCCAGGAAATTGTAGGACAACCCTTCGTCCCCGATATCGATGGCTGTGATGGTCAATCCGTCGTTCACCGGGATCGCTTCTGCGCATGTGTCTCCAGAGTAGCCCCCGTTGCAGATCGTCTGGTCATAGCAGTCGGGATCTTCGCAATCGACCCAACTGTCCGCATCATTGTCGATACCGTCTTCACAGTTGGATTCCGGTTCATCGGCGCAGGCCAGGGTGAGGGTGTACTCGCCACTGTCAAGGGTGGAAAGTTCGAACATCACGACGTACAAGACTCCCGCATCTCCTTCAAATCCTGCACTCTGGCCTGTGTGCCAAACCATCTTCCCTGTTCCCCATAGAGTATCGTGACGAGGAGGATCGGTTTCTGGTGCGTAGAAGTTCACGTAGCCGTAGTCATCCGCATTGTCGGGGAACTCCCAGTACACCGCGACGTTGCCATCCTGCTCCAGCGTGAAAGTGAAGAAGTGGGACTCCTCCAAATCCAGGAAGGTTCCCGTCCAAGTTTCACCGCAGGTCAAGTCGTCCAGCACCGTGACCTGTTCACAACCCTCCGAGTCATAGCACTCCGGGTCGGCGCAATCCGTGAGCCCATCGCCCTCGTTGTCGATACCGTCTTGGCAATCGGTCTCCGTGGTCTCCGTGGTGTAGACTTCCACGGTGAACGTGTAGGGTCCCCAGTCCGGCCAGTAGTAATCGTACCCCGTCACCACAAAGAAATAGGTACCAGGCTGAACGATGTTGTCATAGACGGCGCCATCCGATCCCCCCGACCCACAGGCGATGAGGTTGTCCGGGAAACAGACCTCGTCAAATACCATCATCACCGCATAGGGCGCAGTTGCCGGATTGTTATCGTCGAAATCGTGGGTCACTCGCAGCCGAACCGGTTCGGTCACGTCCACCCGGAAGACCTCGTCGGGCATGCTGAAATCCTGATAGCAGAGGTTGGGGTAGTGGTGCCCTTTGCCGGTCGTATCACCGCTAAAGGTCCACACCAGCCCAATGTCATCTGACCCGATGGGAGCCCCGTCGTTCACGAGATAAGGAACGGCACAGTTTTCACCCAAAGCGACATCCTGGCAGGCTTCGTCCTCACTGCAAAGTGGGTCATCGCAATCGATCCAGCTATTGCCGTTGTTGTCGACTCCGTCCGCACAATCCTCGGGAATGCATCCGTCGAGGGGGTCATTGTGACAGGCACCTTCCTGGCAATAGTCGTGGGTGCACTGGTCGTCGTCCTTGCAATCCATCGGCCCCCCGGGGACACAACTTCCCCCGGAGCAGACGTCCCCTACGGTACAAGGGTCGCCATCATCGCAGCCGCTTCCTTCCTCAACGATGGGATCCCAGCAGACTCCCGTGTCTGGATCGCACGTGCCCGGCACATGACACTGGTCCAACGCAGAGCACTCCACTGGATTGGCTCCAGTGCAGGCACCTTCCTGACACTCGTCGGTCTGCGTACAAAGATCACCGTCGTCGCATCCTGTTCCGTTCTCTTGAATAGGATCGGTACACAGGCCAGTGTCCGGTGCGCACTGTCCCACCATGTGGCATTGGTCCAGCGCCACGCATTCCACGGGGTTGCTGCCTGTACAGATGCCCTCCTGGCATTCATCGGTCAGCGTGCAGAGATTCCCGTCATCGCAGCCCCAGCCATTGTCCCGATTGGGGTCACTACAGACCCCCGACAATGGATCGCAGGCTCCAACGACATGGCACTGATCCAGCGCGGTACATTCCACCGGATTGCTCCCCATACAGGTACCCAACTGACACTGGTCGGTCTGCGTGCACAGGTTCCCATCGTCACAGGGCGTTCCGTCCTCCTGGTTGGGGTTGGAGCAAAGTCCGGTCTCTGGATTGCACTCTCCAGCGAGGTGACAGCCATCCAGGGCAGAACACTCCACAGCATCTCCACCGGTACATACCCCTGCCAAACACTGATCCGTCGGCGTGCAGAGATCGCCATCATTGCAAAGGGCACCATCGTCCTTAGTCACCACGGAACAGTTCCCCGTTTCAGGGTCGCAGGTTCCCGGTAGATGACAATCATCCGCAGAGGTACAGACCACGGGATTGGCACCCACACAAACCCCCAGTTGACAGGCGGAAATCGGCGTGCAGAGGTTGTCGTCGTCGCATTCCGTACCGTCGGTCTTTGGCGGGTTGGAGCACAAGCCGGAATCCGGATTGCAGATGCCGACGTCGTGACATGGATCGGCAGCGACGCAGACCATCTCTTCACCAGGGACACAAAAGCCGCCGTTGCACTGGTCGTTTTGTGTGCAGAGGTTCCCGTCATCGCACGCAATTCCATCCTCCAATGTCACAATTCCGCAACGCCCCTTGTCGCATTCGGCAACCTCGCAAAGCCCGCCTTGAGGACAAGTCGAAGGGCCATCGCATAAGACGCAATCAGGGATGGCTTCCAGTTCGCATGCATTGCTATCCAGGTTGCAAACAGGTTCCTGGCAGACCGTATGCTGGAGGAACTGGCAGTCGTCGGCAGTCACGCAACCACTGCTCACGGAATCCTCCAGAACTCCCTCTTTGGAGACATCTTGGACAGAAATGTCCTGTCCCTGGCCTCCACCTCCCCCAGAGCAGGCACCAGCAAGAAGCAGACCCACCAACTGAACTCCCAACAAGCCACGAAGCCTCATGTTCCCCCTCCCCTTTTCGGATGCGAGCGCGCCCCCAGTCAATTATCGTAAGTTGCTGAATTCCACCGCCATTCTATCTGCTGGTTTGGATGGAATCAATAGCCACAATCGGACCAATCGGCCACCACAATCCGCCCACGGCGTCTCGCCGACGGCGTCTGGTTCGGAGAGAGCCCCTCGACTACTTTGGATCTACAACAAAGCCCCGTCGAGCAAACAGCGTCAGCGTCTCCGCCACCATCCATACATTGAGGAGCAGGGCGATGGATTGGATGGAGAGGCACACCCAGTTGGATTCGGAGACGAAGGTGCCGAGACTGTCCACCATGCCCCAGGTCGTAAAGAGGAGCACGAAGAGGGCGGGAATGAGGGTCAAGAAGTAGTTGGATCCTTTCTTTCGCAGGTAAAACGTGATCACGAGCAGGCTGAGTCCGGCCAGCAGTTGGTTGATAGTGCCAAACAGCGGCCAGAGGATGAGGGCTCCCTTGCCCCCAGCGCCGTTGCTGAAGGCCAAAGCGGCGGCTGTGACCACCGCCAGTCCGGTTGCAACGTAGCGATTGGCCAGCCTGGGAGCCTTCAGGTCGGTGGCCAATTCACTGATAACGTACCGCTGGATTCGAGTGGCAGTATCCAACGTCGTGCCGGCAAAACTGGCCACGAAGACCCCCATCACCACGACCCCAATGCTGGCCGGCAAGCCAACGGATTCCAGCATGTTGGCAGCACCCACGACAAATGCGGCTACTTTGCTTCCAAGGCCGCCCGCTGCCTGCCAGGTAGCGTAGTGATGGTTCCACGCGGCAATCCCCGTGAGGACTTCGTTGTTTGGCGTCACATAGTGAATGCCGATTCCGGCGGCCACTGCGATGACCACCAAGGTGGCCAAAGCGGCTTCTGTGAGCATGGAGCCGTATCCAACCAGGCGAGCGTCAGATTCACTGTTTAGCTGTTTGCTTGATGTTCCCGCCGAAACCAGACTGTGGAACCCGCTGATGGCACCGCAGGCAATGGTGATAAAGAGGAAGGGAACCATGCTGGGAGCCCCTGCGGGGGAGGGATTGTAAGCAGGTGCCACGACCTCGGGGTGACTCAGGAACACCCCCAGAACCAACAACCCCATGGCAATGAAGAGCTGCCAGGCGTTGATATAGTCTCTAGGTTGCAGGAGCACGCCCACGGGCAGGGTGGAAGCGATGTACGCGTAGATGAGCAGGATGATGGTCCACACACCGGTGGGGGGGACTCCCAATATGGTGGGCATTTCAAACTGGAAGAGGGCACCCAGGAAAATCGTGACGTACATGGCGATGACGGCCACTGCGGTGCTGGGCACAAGCTTCCTATTCTTTTTGAAGACAGCCCATCCGAGCAATACGGCGATGAGTATCTGGCTCCACACCGGAAAGACCGATTGCGGGTACATCTTGAACAGAATTGCGATGACGAGACCGAACACGGCGATGACGATGAGCAGGGCCAGGAAGATGACAAAGAAAAACACCATTCGCAGTCGTCGATTCATCAGGCGTCCGGTGATGTCCGCCATGGAATGTCCGCTGTTTCGAAGGCTCATGACCAGGGAACCGAAGTCGTGCACGGCTCCCATGAAGATGCTCCCCAGGAAGATCCACACCATGGCAGGAACCCATCCCCAGATGATGGCAATGGCGGGACCGACGATTGGGCCGGTTCCAGCGATGG
>CALFHQ010000091.1 GCA_937876385.1 uncultured Pseudomonadota bacterium | reverse complement strand
CGAGAAATGATTTCCGATGGTGGTGCCGGCTTGATACGATAGGCTGTACACAGGGAAAATGTGGGAGGGGTTCGATGAAACGGAGCACTGTTCGTTTTCTGGTTCTGTATCCCGTGGTGCTTCTGGTGGCTATCGGTTGTCCTTCCGGTGGCTCTTCCGTTGGGTACCGTCCTCCTGTAGATGATATTCAACTGGTGGACGGGGTTCATGATGCCGTGTTGACAGACCTGCGCTTCGATGCGGGTGGTGATATTGGATCGCTCGACGGGACCCTTGTGGACTACGACCACATCGAAACAACGGTGCTCGATGATGCGGACGCTCTGGACAACGTTGACGGCCATGGGGACGGAGATGGCGGACAAGACACGGTGGGCGTTCCCGATGTCGAGCCTCCGACGTGTGGCGATGACAAGTGCGACGGCACCGAGAGTTGCGACAATTGCCCACAAGACTGCGGGGATTGTTGTGGAAATCAGGTTTGCGAGGACCTGGAGACGTGTGACACGTGTCCAGACGATTGTGGCGGTTCCTGCTGCGGTCAAGATGGCTGTCAAGTAGAGTTCGGCGAGGACCAGTGCACCTGTCCCATCGACTGTGGGGACCCATGCAACGGAAAGGAGTGCGGCGACGATGGATGCGCCGGTTCGTGCGGAACGTGTTCGACAGTTGACGAATGCCAGGAAGGGATCTGCATCTATCCTCCCTGCGGGGATGGCCTCTGTGACGCCTACGAGAACTGCCTCAACTGCGCAGGAGACTGCGGCTCCTGCCCCACGGAATGTGAGCCGGGTTGTGATTGGGCGGTGGAGGAATGTACTCAGACAATCACTGGTCATTGGGTGTGCGCAGCGAAGATGGTCGAGGTACCGGAAGGGAACTTCTGGATGGGCTGCAATGAGACCGTAGAATACGAGTGCTATTCGAACGAATACCCGTATCACGAGGTCTACTTGGACGCGTACTACATCGACCGGACGGAGGTGACGGCGGAAGCTTATGCAGCGTGCGTGTCGGCGGGCGGGTGTAGTTCGCCGGGCAGCGGCAATTGCTCAACGTATCAGGTGGGCGGTATGGAAGACCATCCGGTCAACTATGTGAACTGGTCCCAGGCTGAAGCGTTTTGTTTGTGGGCGGGTAAACGCCTTCCGACGGAGGCGGAGTGGGAGAAAGCTGCCCGAGGAACCGATGGCCGGAGGTACCCTTGGGGAAACGAATCTCCCACCTGCGACCTGGCAGTGGCGTATGGTTGTCCAGGTGAAACGCAGCCGGTGTGTTCGGTGTCCCCTGGGGGGGACACCCCGTACGGTCTCTGCGACATGGCCGGGAATGCTCAGGAATGGGTGGCGGACTGGTACTTCGTGGGTTACTACGAACACTCGCCTGCGAGCAATCCACAAGGGCCGACAAGCGGCTCCGCCCGGGTGAGACGCGGCGGCAGCTTCGACGACTGCTACGGCTGCGTCCGCGCTTCGCTTCGCGGCATCGGCTACCCGTCGTACAGCTACGCCTACCTTGGGTTCCGGTGCGGCAGGTCAGAATAATGTTTGGATTATTCGGAGCATGCGTTCCGCGGAGGTTCTGTTCCACTGTTGTGCGCCACGACGGCGCAGACTTCCAGGAGGAAGGTATGGAGAAATCTACATGGGTACGAAGGCGAAAGCCAGATACAGCCAAGATGGACCTGGAGCCATCAACCAGGTGCCGCCCGCTACCCGGGTAATGACGAGGTGCGCGTGCATGCCAAGGTTCCGGGGTTTGGCCAGTCCCAAGGCTCCCGATACGCTCAACGAATTGTCTAAGAACGCCGGCTTTGGGGCTGGTCGAGGCACCTCAATCAGACCTTCGGGAAGGCCGGACCCTGTTTGAAGGGGGTACGGGACAACTACCACAGCGTCAAGTCATCTCAGCATCCATCGACAGGCCCTTCAACGCAGATGCCGTCTGACTCGTCGGACTGAGGGTCCATCTCACAGTGAAGCCCTTCGGCACAATTCGTCGGGTATTCCTGACATGTGTCACCTCCAACATGACACCGACTTCCCAATTCTCCCACGCAGTTGACGAACATGATCCTCGTGTAAGGCGAGCCTGGACAAGTGTAGCCGGGCCCACAACTTGGGCGTTGACCAAAACTAACCCGCAGTTGTTGATTGAAACTGGCCCCTC
>CALFHQ010000090.1 GCA_937876385.1 uncultured Pseudomonadota bacterium | reverse complement strand
CCTCCAGGAAGGGTGGTGTCCTGGGGAAATTGGAACTCCGCTGCATCCACGAGGGACCATCCGCTGAGGTCCACCGGTGCGTCTCCTGTGTTGTGCAGTTCCACCCACTCTTCTCCCGAAGCCCACTGGGTGCCTCCCAGTGCGACAATGGGTGCGTGGTGGTACATCAACTCGTTTATCACCACGTTTGCCGGCTCCGGTGGAGTGTTTGGCCCTCCCGGGGTCGCCGGACTTGGATGATACCAGCCGTTGTCATCATTCAGGCGAGCCCTTGCGTCATGGGTCACCGTGACCCCATCCAGAACGGCGGCCTTTCCAGATGAATAGAGAAACAGGATGTCTCCAGGAATGGGGGCAAAGCCCACGTCCTCCCCGGAGAATAGTGCCCGCTCTCCGGGCTGAAGGGGGAGGTCCGAAAGGCTCGTCTCCAAGCCTCCGGTGGTAGCAAGTACAACCCCTGCCAGGTCGGTTGCGACTTCGCCGAGATTCACCAACTCTACCCAGAAACCCGCCCCACCGGCGGACAGCTCACCAAAGCGCAGCCTGCCGGTTTCGGGGAATTCCACCACATCAGGGAAGTTCTCTTCTCCTGGGGTTCCGCCGGGAGTCAGGCTGCTTCGCCATCCCTCGGCTTCCTCGCTGGGGGAGAGGGGAGTCAGCTTCGACAAAGAAGCTCCGGAGCCTGCGGCGGCAACCGGCCAGGGTTCCTCAGCGGACCAACTCACGAGGTCCATGAGTCGGTCGGTGTTGTTGCGAAGTTCGATGGTGCCCGTCCACGGAGGCAGCATTCCAGACCACGGCCCCAGGGGTGCCAGAGGCCCTGTCTGCTCCACGGCCCCCGGGTCGGAAGCGACCACCAGGTAGCCCCCGGGGGGAATCATGGTGCTCTCCTGGAAGACATAGGAGATGTCCCCTGCGAGGGTCCAACTGGAGATGTCCATGTCGATGGAAAACGGGTTGAAGAGTTCCACCCAGGCCAGGTTTGAACCGTCGCCGGGTCGGTACATTACCTCGGTAAAGACCACCGTTCCGCCGGCAAGGTCGATTGTTCGGGACCAGGGGGGCGGGTTCTTGTCCACGCACAATTCTGGGACGTCCGGGACAATATCCGTGTCGCCGGTCCACACGTCCCAATCTGCTACGTCTTCACCGCTGTCTTCGACCCAGTCCTCTGCGTCTGCAGCATTGTCTTCAAGCCAGTCCTCTGCGTCTGCAGCATTGTCTTCAAGCCAGTCGGCTTCATCCCACGTTTCGCTGTCTTCCAGTGTGAGGGTGTCAGAGATCAGTTCCAAATCGGGCTGGGACACCTCGTCTACATTCAAGACATCTTCGGAGGAGAAATCGGAATCAAGGGCATCGCTGG
>CALFHQ010000089.1 GCA_937876385.1 uncultured Pseudomonadota bacterium | reverse complement strand
CTACGGCTGGCGCAAGTGGGGGGCGACGGCCCGAGTTCGCCAATTGGAGGAGGACCACCAGGACCTCCTGATCGTTGCAGGCAGCGGGGACCAACTGGCTGGCTTGGGCAGCGGAACTACGTCCTCGTCCTCGAGCTCTACGGGGACGGGGAGCCGCCTGGACCTGTCCGCCGTGCTCAAAGCTGCGACGATCCTTTCCAGCGAGATCCGCCTTGAACGGCTCCTGGAGAGCATGATGCGCATCGTCATCGAGAACGGCGGTGCGCAGAAGGGAATCCTTCTCCTGGAGGTGAACGACCTCCTCGTCATTCAGGCCGAGGCTCGGGCCGACAGGGACACGGTCGAGGTCCTTCAGGAGATCCCCCTGCACGACCACGACGGCCTGGCCCGATCCGTGATCAACTACGTGATGCGGACCCGGGAGACGGTGGTCCTGGACGACGCGATGCGTGCGGGATCGTTTGCCAAGGACAGCTACGTCATCAAAGCGAAGCCTCGCTCGATCCTCTGCACGCCCCTGCTCCACCAGGGCAAGCTGGCTGGAATCCTGTACCTTGAAAACAACCTCTCCCCAGGTGCGTTCACCCCCGCGCGGGTGGAGATGCTGAACCTGCTCTCGTCCGAGATCGTGATCTCTCTGGAGAATGCGCGTCTCTACAGGACCCTGGAGGAGTACAGCCGAAGCCTGGAGCAGAAGGTCCAGAAGCGCACCAAAGAGTTGTCCCGCGCCAACACAGAGCTGTCCAGAGAGAAGCGCAAAGCCGACGAGCTGCTCCTCAACGTCCTGCCTGCGAAGGTAGCGGAGAACTTGAAGCGGGATGGCCGCACCGAGCCCGAAAGCTTCGACGACGTGACCGTGTTCTTCTCTGACTTCGTCGACTTCAGCAGTGCGTCGCAGGCCCTGGGCCCGAAGCGCCTCATCGGCGAGTTGAACGAGCTGTTCACCGCTTTCGACAACATCGTTGAATTACACGGCTGCGAACGGATCAAGACCATCGGCGACGCGTACATGTTTGTCTGCGGTATGCCCGCGGCAGACCCGTCCCACGCACTCCACGCTGTCACCGCTGCCCAAGAAATCCTTCGCTACATCCTTCACCGCAACGAGACAGCGGATCTCACCTGGAAGCTCCGCATCGGCCTCCACAGCGGCCCGGTGGTAGGCGGCATCGTGGGGGTAAAGAAGTACATCTACGATGTCTTCGGCGACACCATAAATACGGCCTCCCGCATGGAGTCCATGTCCGAACCCATGCGGATCAACCTCTCCGAGGTCACCCACAATCTCGTCAAGGACAAGATCCCCTGCACCCCCCGCGAACTCCTGGAGATTAAGGGCAAGGGGCGCATGCAGATGTACTTCGTGGACTGCGAACCGTGAGTTGAGGGTGGGGTGGGGATTGTTTGTTTGTCAATCAACAAGACAATGTTCAGACCGATAACTGGCTCGCAAGTTGCAGCAAGTTTATGGAGACCAGGCCTGCCTTGGGAAGACTGAGGTGGTGCGAAGGTCGTTCATTACTCGTTGCATGACGAAAGGACAAAAATGAAAATGCCCAAGAGTATCTTGCTCTTATTGCTGGCCTCGTTGGTGCTGGCGTGTGGAGGGGGAACGACCGAGTCGTTTGACTCCAGCGTGACGGATTTGGAAAACCTCGACCTGACAGACACAGCGTTGGGAGACATTGACGTCTCAGATGACGTGCCCGTAGACGTTGCCGTAGACGTTGCCATAGACGTCGCTGTAGATGTCGACGTTGCGCCCGCCGACATAGCGGATATCGAAGACATCTTTGATGGCGTGCCGCCCACCGTTCTCTCCAACACCCCCATGGATGGTGCCACGGAGGTCGCTTTTGGGGCACCCATTACGGTTAGCTTCAGTGAGGCGATGTCGCCCCAGTCAATTACTGCGGTGACCTTCACCCTGAAGAAGGGGACAGTAGTTGTTTCAGGTGATGCAACCTGCGGCGGTGTGACTGCCATTTTCCAACCCACGGTGGCCCTCGAACCCATGGTTTTGTACACCGCAACCATCACCACTGGTGCCACAGACCTGGCTGGAAACGCGATTGCCATGGACCACGTGTGGAGCTTCACGACCTGGACGGAAGAGTCTCAGGCCATGGGTCAAGAGGTCGTACCGTTGCTGTCGTCTTCGAACTTTGCGATTCTGGCTTCGGCAGCGATTACCAATATCCCAACTTCGATGATCACCGGGGACATTGGTCTGACCCCGGACGCCGGGGCCAACATAAGCGGTTTCAGCGGTCCGGCGACATGCCCGGAGTTGGTGGGAAAGATGTACGCTGTTGACGCCTCCGGCCCGGCCTGTGCGCTGATTGATCCGACCCTTCTAGCCGAGGCAAAGGCCGATGCTGGAATCGCCTTTGTGAATGCCAGGGCCGCTGTTCGTGGAACTCCCCAGTCCGTATCTGGGAACCTCAACGGTCTGACGTTGTACCCGGGTCTGTATGAGTCGGGAAGCTCCCTTGAGATATCCCCAGCCGGCTTCCTGTACTTGGATGCACAGGGTGACGGGAACGCCATCTTCATCATCCGGAGTGCGACTTCCATTACCACCGAGGCAACCAGTGAGGTCGTCTTAACCAACGATGCCAAGGCGTCCAACATCTACTGGACGGCGGGGAGTTCGGTGACTCTTGGAGTGAACTCGATTATGAAGGGGACCATATTGGCTGGAACTTCGATTTCACTGCAGACCGGTGCCAATCTCGAAGGACGAGCCTTGAATCAGGGGCCAGCGGCCGAAGCCATCACCCTGGACTCTTGCACCATCACGGTCCCCACCCCCTAAGGCCGGACATCTCCCTGCCCAAACTGCCCTGTTTGATTCTGAATCAAGAAGGTCCTCTTTGGTTGCCGACTTTACCACACTCTCGGGAATGGTGTTCGCTAAGTCCATCATATTGCAGTATCATCAATTCAAAATGATGGAGATGAGCCATGCACGTCGATGACCTGCACCACAATGAACTTCTGGAATTGGACAGCGAGGGCGGTATGATCCGCTTCGCGGGGCAGCGCGCGCTCCTCATCGACGCCGTGGCCATGGGGATCCTCCGCCAGTATCTTGTTGATAACTTCGGCTTGACCGCCGCCAGGGCGGTCCTTACCCAGTTCGGCTTCGCCCATGGCTGGCGCATGGCAGAGGCCATGCAAAAGGAGTTCAAGTGGGCAAATGACGAGGAATGGCGTTGTGCCG
>CALFHQ010000088.1 GCA_937876385.1 uncultured Pseudomonadota bacterium | reverse complement strand
CCTAGCATAACCTACGGACTTGCGAATCGAGCCGGTTGCACCATCCTAACTACATCGTGGATTGCCAAGCAGTGGAATGTGGGTGGCATGGTTTCGGCCAACACGTATCGAGCTGACGTAGCCTACGGGGAGGATTGATGGTCGAGAAGAGTCCGCCTAGCGACGAGTGGGGGGGCCGTATTCAAACCAGGAGGATCGGCGGGTCTTGAGACTGCCCGAAGCGTCGTACACCCAACTCTCCAGAAACTCTCGTTCCTCGAATCCGGCGCTGTTGAAATAGACGATGCGTCGTTCGTTGAGTGTGCCGTCCGGGCGGAGGGTTCGGCTCTCTTCCCTGGAGCCCAGCGATTCGCCCTGGCCGTCCTCTGTGGTGGTGAGGATGGATTTCAGGTGCCCGCGGCCGTCGAAGGTCCACTCTTCGGTTTCCTTTTGTGACAGCTCGTCGAAGTGATCGAAGGTGAACCGCTGGATGCGGTCAATGCGTCCATTCTCTGTGTATCGCCATCGTTCGTAGGTTCGTCGGATTTGGATATCATCAGCGTCATAGACGGAGATGTCTCGGTTCAGGGTTCGTCCCGTCGAACTGGATTCGGTGACCACGTAGCGAGTTTCTTTGAGGGTCTCGTCGGGATTGAGGACTTTGGTTTCGATTGTGGTGATGGGATGGGTAGCGTCCCGGCGCCAGGTGATGAGTTCCACCTGAGTCACTTCGTCAAAGCCGTTGTAGTGCACTCTCTTTCCTGTGCGGAAGACCTCTCCCTTTGGGTATTCCCAATGGGTCTGCATGCGATACAGCAGCAAATCCTCTGCGTCGTACCGAGCAATCTTGCTCTCGACGAGTCGTTTGGTGTCGTCGTAGCTGTATCGGACTTCTTGGGTTCCCGCCTGTTCCCCGTCGGCGTTGAAGAACCGGGTGTCTTCTCCGAGGACCGTGCCTCGTGCGTCCTTCAATGTCTGGGTCACCTGGGTCGTCTGAACCTCTTTGGTGGTCGCAAAAGCGGCCCCGGACAAGAGGTTGACTAGCAGCACTGCGGTCAAAATGAATCGAGCATTCTTCATGGTACAAACTCCTTCCACTGGCACACGAACAAGTCTAGTCATCAGTCCATTCCCGGGCAAGTAAAAGGAATCATCATGCTGTGGGGCGATGAGGATACTGAACAAACCGCTCTTGCTGTTTTGGTGGTTCCTGGGTACAAGCGGGTCGTGTGAACGACGTTCGGGGGAATGGAGATGGCCGATTTTGGAGTGTTGTTTGACCTGGATGGACTTCTCGTGGACAGCGAGCGAGTTCAGCAGCTTTCTTTCAACAAGGTTCTGGCAGATCACGGTGTGCATCTCGACGACGAGGCGTTTTCACGCCTGGTTGGAATCAGCACCCGCCGCAACTTCATCGCCTTGAAGGAACAAATCGGCTTTGCCGAATCGGTGGATTCCATCGTGGAGCGAAAGAACAAGGCGTATCTGGAGTTGGTTCCCCACGAGATGCGTCCCATGCCGGGTGCGTTGGCGCTGGTTCAGTCGTTGAAAACGCTCTCCATTCCCATGGCTGTGGCATCGTCATCGTTTCGAGTGGATGTTGTGGCTCCGCTTCGGGCCGTGGGGCTCCTCGAGTACTTCCCTCGAATCGTGGCCGGAGATGAGGTGGAGCACACCAAACCGGCTCCTGACCTGTACTTGGCAGCGGCGAAGCAGGTCGGGGTGCATGCCTCGTCCTGCGTGGCTCTTGAAGACACGCAATCCGGCCTGCGCAGCGCCATCGCCGCGGGTGTTCCCTGCCTCGTCGTGCCCAACCGCTACACCCGAAACCACGATTTTGCCGGGAATTCGGCCCAGGTGTCTTCACTGGAGGAGGTGACTCCTGAGTTTCTCAGGGGACTCTTGATGTGACAGAGTGTCGTCTTGGGATGAGAAGCTAGCGGTGAATCTTTGAGATGAATTCCTGCACCTCGGGGATGCCACCCTGGTAGATGAGGTAGCCATCGAAGGGTTCCCGGTCGGTGATTTCTCCGTTGACCGGGGTGAGCATGATCTTCTTCACTTCTTCTTGGTCATGGGAGTGTCCCAAGGCCCAGCACAACTTCATGTAGGCGACTTCGGGGAGCATGTTGGCGCAGGGAATGACTCCCAGTTCCATGATGTCTCGGCCGGTGTCATAGACGTACATCTGCACATAGCCCCAGAGGGTCTGCACGGTCATGTAGATGTGCACTCCCTTCTCCACAGCCCGTTTGATGGCTGGGTAGAGGGGCTTGTTGACGTGTCCCAGTCCCGTTCCGGCGATAACAATCCCCTTGTAACCGAGGTCCACCAGGGCGTCCAGGATGTCAGGTCGCATGGCAGGGTAGTAGTACAAGATGGTGACTCGGTCGTCGTACACGGCGTCGATGGTGACTTCTCGGTCGTCCCGGCGCTTGTTGTAGTCGTCCCGGAAGGTGAAGATGTCCTGGGGATCCACCATTCCCAAGGGGATGTCCCCGATGGTTCTGAAGGTGGAGCGATAACTCGAGTGCATCTTGCGAACTCGGGTTCCGCGATGAATCAGGCCGTAGTCGTCGGAGGTGGGTCCAAACATCACCACGGAGACTTCGGCAATATCGCTTTCTGCGGCAACCTTCGTGGCGCTGATGAGATTCAAGGCAGCATCTGAAGAGGGGCGGTCGCTTGAACGCTGGCTTCCCACCAGGACGATAGGGATGGGGGAGTTCTGCACCATGAAAGAGATCACCGCTGCCGTATGGTGCATGGTGTCGGTGCCATGGCCGATGACAACTCCCTTTTTCCCGTCTTTGATGGCCTTGCCGATGGCATGAGCCAGTCCGATGTATTGCTCGGGGCCCATGTTTTCAGAGAACACGCCGTACAGCTTTTCCGTTTCGAGGTTGCAGATGTCTGCCAGCTCGGGCACGGAGCCGTACAGCTCTCCTGGAGAGAAGGCGGGGATGACGGCACCGGTTCGGTAGTCCAGGCGGCTTGCGATGGTGCCTCCGGTGCCAAAGAGGATGACGTCGGGTTTTCCGGGGGAGACGGGGAAGGCCTTCTCGGGGATCTTGTAGTTGGCCTTTCTGTAGCCTACTTCCTTGACCGTTTCGATGGTGTCGACGCTGATACCGACGTTGTATCCCGTGACGAGCTTCAAGACGATGTGATCGTTGTCAGCGGTCTCCGAGCGAGGAAGGACGATCCCTCGGAACGCACCCCGGGTGGTTCCGAATTCGGCGTCGGC
>CALFHQ010000087.1 GCA_937876385.1 uncultured Pseudomonadota bacterium | reverse complement strand
ACGATGAGTATATCAGGGAGTCATGGGCGCAGCGCAATTTACAATCGACGCTTCACTGCAAGACCTGCTTTCGACCAAACAGATTGGTCCTGGTGACTTGCGGGAACTGACGGCCCTCGTTCAGGGGGACTCGGTGGTGGATTGGACGCAGCTCTTCTTCCGCTCCCTTCCCCAGGTAAACGAGTTCCTTCGGGTGGCTGCGTATGACCCTGATAACGGACTCGACATGGAGCGACTTGCCGAGATTCATCGAGAGGCGGTTCGCTACATTCGCTCCACATTGTCCATCGAAGTGCCCCCGGTCCTGGCCCATCCACATCGACTGCAAAACGTGTTCATGTACGCCTCCTCCAAGAACCGATTTCGACGGCAGGCGTGCATGTTGCTCAAGGTGATGCATGTCATCAATCACCTGGAAGCACGGGAACTTCTCTACCACCTTCCCACCTCCGAGCACGAGCTGTTCCAGCGAATTGACAGACGGGTGAGTCGAGTCGTCAGCGATATGTTCCAACTGGGCTTTCCCATCGAAGAGTACCTCCCGTCGAGGAAGACGAAAGAGAGCCTCATCACGAAGCTCCTCTCCAAACGAAAGAGCACGGCCGCACAGGTATTTGACCGAATACGGTTTCGAATCATCACCCGTACCCGGGCTGATATTCTCCCCATTCTCTTCTATTTGAAGCGACATCTCGTGCCCTTTACCCTGGTCGTTCCCGGGGAATCCACCAATACCCTCGAGTCCGTCCACGATCTTATCGGACACGGGTTTGGGGTGGACAACTTCGAGAGCCCGGATCCTCGTCATCGACCCGCCTTCAATCGCTTCTCCCACCGGGACTTTCGAGTCATCAGCTTCGTTTGTGATGTGCCCCTTCGAGTAGAGGACCTCATCCGTCGAGCTGAGGTGCCTTTGCTGACTCGATTTGGACACGTCGTTCTCATTCCCACCGAATTTCAGATATTCGACCGGGAAACCTACGAGGCCAACGAAACGGGTCCGGCATCCCACGCACTGTACAAAGAGAGACAGATTCGAGAAGTTGTGCGACGCCTCTACACCGGCGTGCACGAGGGATTGGACGAGGACTGAATCCACGTTTTGACGACAGACCGGACATCCGGTTGTGCTTGCAGCATTCCATACAAATGAGCCGCAGTGGGGATGGACTTCCACCGCCCTTCTCGTGCGTCCCTTAGCAGCGAAGAGACAAACTCCGGGGTGGTGCCGTCGTCCGGCCAGAACGGGGACACTGCCTCAAAGAGTCCGGCGATGTCTGCGGCAAATTCCTCTTCGGCAGTGGTGGGAAGGTTGGTCCAAGCTTCGTGTCGCCGCTTGAGCACTGACTGGCGCAGCGATTGGGGAGCAAAGGCCAGCCCCAGGTCGAGGAGGCGCCCTCGTCCCTCACAGTCCACATGAAGATTGCCTCGGGAGACGTCTCCGTGGGAGACTTTCTGTCCGCCGAGCCCCTCGTGAAGCGCATCGAGCCCCCCCAACCAGTCCGAGAGCAACAGCTTCCAACCATCAATTGGCATCGTGGGCAACGATTCTACTTGAAGCAGCGTCGCAAGATCCGCGCCGTCCAAATGCTCCATGACAAGGATGGGACTC
>CALFHQ010000086.1 GCA_937876385.1 uncultured Pseudomonadota bacterium | reverse complement strand
CCGAGTACGTTCACCGGGTCGTGGTGGCCGGAGAAGACCTGGGAATCGACGTGGGTCCAGGAACTCGAGGCTACGTCCCGTTAGACCAGATCCCTCGCATCGTCCAGGCAGCAGCGTACGGAACCGAAGATTTGGCCTTTTACCGCCACAACGGATTTCGATTGGGGCTCATCAAACGGGCTCTCATCCTGTTCCTCGAACGTGGATACTACGCCTACGGCGGAAGCACCATCAGTCAGCAGCTTGTGAAGAATCTCTTCTTGTCTCGAGAGAAAACCCTGTCGAGGAAGCTCGAAGAAGCCATCATCGTCTGGACCATGGAGCACCACGTCTCCAAAGAGCGAATCCTCGAGCTGTACCTCAATTGCATCGAGTACGGGCCCAAAATCTGGGGCATCGCCAATGCTGCCCACGTCTATTTTGGAAAGCACCCCTCAGAGCTAAATGTCATGGAAGCAGCCTTCATCATGGGGCTCAAACCCGATCCACAGTACGGTTTCCTGCAGTACAAGCGAGGCAAGCTCAACAAGCACTGGCGCAAGAACCTCGACCGAGTCTTCAAACGACTCTGGGACATGCAGGAAATCGACAAAGAAACCTACGAAGCCTCGGTGAACAGCCGACTTCGATTCCGAGGCGCCGGGGGAGACAAAGAAGAAGCCACCCCCGACGAAGACCGACCCGTGCGAAGCACCCAAGAAGAACTCTAGACTGGGCCAACTGACCCTCTTTGGGGGGCTGGGGAGCGAAGAATCCTCACCGTCCCTTGCCCAGGCGGGGCACTCTTCCCAACCCCGGCTTCCAGCCGGGGAGTATCCCGCCAAAGCGGGATCCCGTCCTGGCATTCCATGCCAGGCATGACATCAGCACTGGCAGTACCAACCAATTGCCGGAACTCAGTCCTTGGAAACGGGCTTCGCCATCGGCGAGAGGGGGCCAATCGCAGTAGCATTGCGTCCATAAAGCCAGCAGAAGAGGTAGTGTTTCTTGCTAGCCATCATTCGAAGGTATGTAGCCGCACGACGAACCTCCGGCTCCTTCGAGTGCTGCTGGAGTTCTTCAAGGACCCGAATCGCATGGGGGTAGCTTCGAAGCTCCTGAAGTCTTGAAAAAGGTATTCGGCACAGACCAATCAGAAGGGAAAGTGGGCACGTTTCGCCGAGTGTGACCAGAAGGGATGCTGCATATTTCACATCCTTCTCGCCAAATCCCCACGTGAACGTATCGAAATCGCCAATTTCAAGTAGTGACTCTCCAGGAAGCAACGCCACTGTTTCCAAGAATCTGTTCCGGACTGCGCTTTGGCTACTTTCGACGAAGTATCGCAGGTGTGACGCCCCGGGATACTTCTCCGCATCTTCGTCTTCGTCCAATTTTGCCAGTGATTCGGTCATGGAGAATTCTGGCTCCTTGCTCAGAGGCGGGAGCGCTTCGCACACGAGATTCCCTACTCGCCAGAACCCTCGAACTTGGTTGGGTTCTGAAATCTCCAGAGGCGATCCCTCACTTCTGTAGGGGCTGAATCGCCCGTGGGAGTGTATGGTAAACGACGCTGTTTCTCGTGGTGAACCCTCTTCAGGCATCAACCATTTCAAGCTGCCGACCAGAAACGAGGTTCCTGGCAGCGAATCCTCTGCCCTCCCATCGTCGCTGAGCTGTCCTGCGCGGGCAAGCGTCACCCATAGCCTTGCCACACCCATTCGTTCGCGGTAGTCGGCAACCTGCTCATCCAGCTTCGCACTCTTCAGTCTTGCCGTGAAACCCCTCGCCGTCAGCAGGACGACCAAGGCAACAATCAACCCCGTTCCGTAGTGCCCGAGAACAATGAGCGTCTTGATTGCGTCCTGGTCTGCTTCCAACTCACCGACAGTACCGGCCATTGCAATATTGCCAAGACCCACCCAGATGACGCCTACAAAGACAGCAGACGCGAGGACAGCCAGACCTCGAAGAAGCGCCAACAGCCGTGTTCCGAAGAGCATTCGGGCCGGCAATCCGTGCGCTACATCCTTTTCATCGCTTGAGGGCATCCAAGGCCAGAACGAAAGAGCCGCAACAGCCAACGCCCCGAAAACTCCCATAGCGACGATCGCTAGTTGAATCATGCCTTCGGTAAACTCACGTGCTTCGTTGAAGAGAGCTTCGTCCGGCTCGATCTTCAGGAGGTTCCACAAGAACAAAGCCAGAGCCGTGCCGGCCGGTACCGCCATGAACAGCAACCACCACTTTCCCGTGGTGATTGGCAGGCGTGGCGCGACACGGTCGCAGGTTCGAGTCGCAAACATGTCTCCCTCCCATACGATCATCTAGGATCATCGTTGCGGGTCCGTGCAATGGTCTAAAACTAACGGACTGTTTCGGCCGAAGGCTATGGGACGGGAGTTTTGCAGATAGCACCAGGCGTGTCAATTGGTTGTGTCAAACTCGAATCCGCTGTCAGGTTCAGTTTCACGAAGCCAGTTGAAACTGGTCCGTCGAACCGTCCCTAAGCAAGTAGTGGGGGATAGAGTTGACAACATAGCCGGAGAGAGGGAGACTCCGTTTCGGACAAATAGCGATTTCAAGTCAACTGCTGGCCTTATCATGAAAGTGAGAACGAAATGAGCAACAGAGTATGGTTGGGTCTCGTCCGCACAGTAGCTTTGTCGGCCCTTGTCCTGTCAATTGCCTGTGGTCGAAATGGTGAAGACTCGCCGTCGAAACTCTCAAAAGAGGGGGAGTCGTGCAGTCGTAGTGCTGATTGCGAGGGAAAGTTGAGATGCCTGAGACAGGTTTGCAGAGCCGATATTGGGGCCACGGGGCAAGAAGCAAAAGGGGCAGTCGAATCGTTGAAGGTGGTCGTAGCAGGTGAAGAGTCCCCTCCCGAACTGGGTGTGGCGGGGAAGACACGCGCCAGC
>CALFHQ010000085.1 GCA_937876385.1 uncultured Pseudomonadota bacterium | reverse complement strand
GGGGTGCGGGCCGGACGGCAATGCCGGCACCTGAGGCCATCGACCCGCCGGTGGTGCGCGACGCGCCCTCGACGCAGTCGCTGCCCGAGCCGGAACCGCCCCTCGCCGGGCCGCCCGTGCCCGAACCCTTGCCGGAGGACGTCGAGAAGACTCTGGGCGCCCTCGAGAAGCGGGCAGCACACTGGCGGGGTAAGCTGCATCCGTCAGATCGCTGCCGAGTGGACGAGCTGCTGAAGGCCGTCCAGTCCGCCCGGGCCGATTCGGACCCGGAGGCCGCCACCGCCCAAGCCGAGGAATTGGACGACTTGTTGTTCACCATCGTCGGTTCGGAGTAGCGTCACAGGATTTCCTCAAATGGACGTGGACCCAGTCGACCCCTTAGGAGATACGCCGATGATTCAAGCCGAAAATGTCTGGCTGCGACTGGGCGGTTCGGAGCTGCTCAAGGGGGCCTCCCTGAAACTGCATCGGGGAGAGATGGGGGTCTTGTGGGGGGAATCCGGGAGTGGCAAAAGCACCTTGATGCGAGTCCTCGCCGGTATCTACGAACCCTCCCAGGGAGAAGTTCGAATCGCCGGGTTGTCTCCGTCTCCGGAGAATCTCCCTGCAATTCGAAGTTGTATCGCCTATTTGCCCCAGAAAGCTCGAGTGGCCGATGAATCAGCGGTGAGGGAGCATTTGCTCCTCCCCTTTGGTTTTCGGGCCAACCAGGATCGTCCCGTCCCCGATGATTTGCAGCTTCAGGAGTGGTTGAATCGATTTCATTTGGAGCCGGAGTTGTTGGAGCGCCCCGTTCGAGACCTGTCCGGTGGGGAGTTTCAGCGTGTGTCGGTGATCCGGGCGTTGATGCTGGGGCGCACCGTCTTGCTCTTGGACGAGGTCACTTCCGCCATGGACGGTGCCAACCAGGAGCGGGTTCTTGATGCCATCACACAAGACCCCGAGATTACCGCACTGGTTGTCAGTCACGACCCCCGGGTCAAGGAGCGGGGCGACCGGCTCTTCAGCATGGCCCAGGGCAGGTTGGAGGAGGTGACCGATGGGTCCTGACCGTCTCGATTGGTTTGCGCTGCTGCTGGCGGTGGTTCCCTTGGCCTTCAGCTTTGCCGTCTTCCGGGTGTTTCGAATCGGGTTGGCAAAGGAGCTGGCGGTGTCCGTGATTCGGATGTCTGTGCAGCTCTTTTTGGTGGGGCTCTATCTCACCTTCCTGTTTCGATGGGACAACCCCCTCATCTCCGTCGGATACATCCTCTTCATGGTCGCTGCTGCCAACTACTCGGTGCTGAAGAATACCGGTTTGTCCGGCAAGATGTACGGGGCTACGTATCCGCCGCTTGCCTTCTCCATTCTGGTGGTGTTGGGTTGGTACACGGTCCTGGTGTTCACCCCCACCCCGATTTACTCGGCCAAGTACCTGATTCCAGTGGCCGGGATGCTGTTGGGGAACAGCATGCGACGCACCATCATCACGTTGGAGCGCTTTTACAGTTCGATTCGAGACGATGAAGAGGGTTTTGCCTCTCTCATCCTCTACGGGGCCACCGTTCGAGAGGCAGCCTACCCCTATTTTCGTCAGGCGTATCGGGTGGGTGTGGCGCCGGCATTGGCCGGCATGGCGACCATCGGTTTGGTGTCCTTGCCGGGGATGATGACGGGGCAGATTCTGGGTGGAGCAGATCCCATTGTAGCGGTCCAATATCAGGCTGTCATCATGCTGGCCATCTTCGTGACCACCGAATTGGCGACCCTGTTGAGTGTCCAGATGAGTTATCGGCGAGGCTTTGGTCCCACGGGGTTTTTCCGACGAGAGATCATGAAGGCTCGGTGACCCGGGCGTCCCCCTTTCTGGACGTGCCTTTGCCCCTACAGAACGTAGAATGCCATCAACAGGTAGTGAAAGATACTCCCAGCCAGGACGAAGAGATGCCACACCGCGTGGTTGTAAGGGAGCTTCTCCCAGATGTAGAAGACGACCCCTCCGGTGTAAGCCAGTCCGCCGGCTCCCAGGAGGAGCATTCCCCCCAGAGGAAGGGCGTCGATGAGGGGCTTGATGGCGATGACGGCCATCCACCCCATGCCAATGTACAGGAGAGAAACGAACCAACGAGGGGCGTTTAGAAAGAGGATGGTGGTCACCAGGCCGATAACGGCGACTCCCCAAATCAGCCCAAACAGGGTCCATCCCCAGGGCCCTCGGAGGGTGACCAGGGTCAGTGGCGTGTACGAACCGGCAATGAGCAGAAAGATGGCGCCGTGATCGAGGATTCGAAAGAAGGTCTTGAACTCTGGTTTTGAAACAGCGTGGTAGAGAGTCGATGCCAGGTACAGCATGACGAGGGTGGCTCCATAGACGGAGAACCCCACGACTCGCCAGGCATCTCCTTTGTTGGCAGCGAGGACCACCAGGACGGTCAAGCCGGCGATGGCGAGGGCTGTGCCGATTCCGTGGGTGAGGCTGTTGGCAAGTTCTTCTTTGGGGGTGTATCGGGATTTTTCGGGAACATCTCTTGTGTGGCTATCCAACGGACTCTCCTGGAGGGATGTTGGCAGTTGGGCACGTATACTGGTTTAACCTAAAGCTGGGTTTTGGGCAACACTGTCCACAGGCCTACTTGGGCTCTGGGGCTGTTGTAGTGCAATTCCGGACCTGGAGTGGGGCCCTGGTTGGAGAACTCGAAGGGAAGCACGGGCTCTCCCAGCTCCAAAGGGCAGTCAAAGAAGAGATTGGGGCGAAGGAGCTCGTCCGGGGCACCGCCGGGTGCTTCCAATATGGACTTCTCTTCTCCGTCGTAGAGGACTTGATCGGTGAGTCCTACGAAGGTGATGCAGCGTTTTTGCGAGCATTGACGGAGTAGCTCCGGGCAAGAACTCGGTCTGAGTTCGATCCGGACTGGGCCCTCCTGCTGGAAGCGAAAAGCTGGAATCCGAAGGCGGGGAATGGGGCCCACCGGCCCGGTGATTCCCGGCCGTGCGATCCATACATCGTCACTGCGGGCTTCCCCAAAGGAGCGGTTCAGCGCCCGATATTCTTGAAGTAGCTGGGAGTCCTCCCGAGTCCAGTTCGCATTCGGCGCTGCCAGAGCCACGAGCATCAAGGCAAAGAGGAGCGTCACCCAGCCCCCGGAGAGGTGTCGTGCCCATCGCCTGAAGTCCTCCGCCACAAACCCCAACGGCAAGGCCCAGAAGGGCCAGACGAGGTACTGGTATCGCAGAGCATCGAGGATGTGCACATCGAAGGCCAGCATGAGGGTGCCCCAGAAGAGGACAGCGCCGATACAAAGCAGGGCGACTCGCCGTTTCGGCTTCCAAAGCAGCACGACCGACGCCACGAACAGTCCGGGAAGGAGGGGAAGTACGACCTTCGTGTC
>CALFHQ010000084.1 GCA_937876385.1 uncultured Pseudomonadota bacterium | reverse complement strand
AAACCTGCAACAACGGGATCTGCCAGGCCGGATCTTGCCTGTCTGCGTGCGAAGCCAATCTCAAGGAGAACACCTACCTCGGATGCGACTACTGGGCCGTTGACCTGGACAACGTGGAAGGGGGAGCTACCGAATCCGTCGCCGTGGTCGTCAGTGTGCCGACCAGTAATTCGGGAGATGCCGAAATCGTCATCACGAACATGGCGGTGGTACCTCCGGTGGCTCTGACCCCGGCGCAGCTCTCGGTGTCCGACATGATGGTGGCCCCGGGGGCCCTCAAAGTGTTCATGTTGCCCACTGGACATGACCTGGATGGAAGTGTTCACACCAGCAAGACGTTTCAGGTGACCTCCACTGCTCCAGTCACCGTGCACCAATTCAACCCCCTCAACGGAAACAACGTGTTCACCAACGACGCTTCCCTTCTCCTGCCCTCCAACGTTGGGGGGAAGGAGTACGTCGTCATGGCCTGGCCCCTTCGAACCACCGGAAACGAGTTTCGTGGGTTCATGGCCATCATTGCCACCCAGGCAGGGGTCACGAAGGTGGGTATCTCTCCCTCGTGCAGCATTCTGGAAGGGGCCAATGTGCCGGCCATGTCGGCCAATCCCGGCACACCCTACGAGTTCTTCATGGAGCAGGGGGATGTGCTGAATCTCGAAACAGCGGGAGTTCAAGGCGCGGATCTCACCGGCTCGCTGATTACGTCGGATAAGAAGGTGAACGTGTTCGGCGGAAACGAATGCGCCAACATCCCCCTGGGAGTGAACTACTGCGACCACGTCGAGCAGCAGTTGTTCCCCGTCTCGGCGTGGGGAACCAGCTATGTCGGCGACGCCTTCTCCCCCCGAAACAACGACCAGGTGGATACCTGGCGAATCGTCTCTGGCAAGGACGGCACGCAGATCAATGTCAAGTTCTCCTTTGAAGCTCCCCGCTCCTTCACTCTCAACAAGGGAGAGTGGGAGGAGTTCGAGAGCGGTGAGAGCTTCCATGCCACAGGAACTGGACCGTTCCTGGTGGGACACTACCTCCAGGGAAGCAACTACGCGGGCCATGTCAACAAGTGTGGAAACACCGGCATCGGTGACCCCGCCTTCTCTTTGGGCGTGCCCAGTCAGCAGTATCTCACAGAGTACATTGTGCTCACCCCCAGCGCCTACCAGGAAGACTATGTGAACATCATCCACAAGAAAGGTACTCTGGCCGACGTCACCATCGACGACGCCCCGGTGCTGGCTTTCAAGCCTCTTTCGGTGAACGCCGTTGGCGTTGGAGACAGCGAATGGGCGGTGATTCAGCTTCCTGTTCCCGACGGAGTCCACACCATTCGATCCCAGGAGCCCATCGGAGTCACGGCCTACGGCTACGATTGTGATGTGAGCTACGCTTACCCTGGGGGACTGAGCCTGAAGACCATCGAGTAGTAACGCCACGAGACCTATCCATGAATCGACAGACCCTACGCTCCCTCCTTGAACAGTTGATGAGAAATGAGCGCTCCCTCGATTCGCTGGAGGAGCTTCTGTCCCAGGACCCTGTGCTGGAACTTGACCACAGCACCCTGGACCTTCACAGAGAGCTTAGACAGGGAGTTCCCGAGGTGGTTTTCGGCGAGGGAAAGACGGTGTCGCAGATAGTCGAAACCATGACTGCTCTCCATTGCGCTGGACAAAACGTCCTCGCCACTCGCCTGGACGAGAACAAATTGCAACTGCTGGGGACGACCTTGCGTGGCAAGGCTCTGCAGATTGATGAAACAGCTCGCTGCGCCTATTTGGAAGAGCACCCCGTGTCAAAGCAAGGGGTGGGCACGATTCTGGTAGTCACCGCAGGAACCTCCGATGCGCCAGTGGGCGCCGAAGCTGCCTTCACGGCCCGAGTATTGGGCAACTCTGTTCAAGAAATTCGGGACGTCGGCGTGGCCGGACTGCACAGGCTCCTTCGCCACCTCGATGAATTGCGCCAGGCCAACGTCATCATCGCCGTGGCCGGCATGGAAGGGGCCCTCCCCAGTGTCATCGGTGGGCTCGTTGACCGCCCGGTCATCGCCGTTCCGACTTCCATTGGATACGGTGCGGCCTTTGGCGGACTTGCTGCCTTGTTGGGGATGCTCAACTCCTGTGCGTCGGGGGTTGTGACGGTGAACATTGATAACGGATTTGGTGCCGGGTACGCGGCGTCCCTGATGAACCGGAGGGAGCCTTGAAGATCCTCTACTTCGATTTGATTGCCGGAATTTCCGGCGACATGACCCTCTCTTCGTTGATGCATTTGGGGGTCCCCGAGGCCGTGGTGACGCAGGCCGTCGAAGCGGTCATTCCCGGGCAGGTCTCCTTTCACGTTGAAGTGGTCAAGGTACACTCAATCTCCGCCAATTCGACCTCCATCGCGCCCTTGCAAGGGGCGATGGCACAGCTTCGACATCACGCTGACATTGTCCAGATGATCGAGGAATCGAGACTCGCCCCCGGGGTCAAACGAAGAGCCCTGGCAACCTTTGAAGTGTTGGCGAAGGGGGAGTCCACGGTCCACGGCGTGTCCCCCGGGGCGGTGCATTTTCACGAAGTCGGCGCCTGGGATTCCATCGCCGACATCGTTGGCGTGAGTGCGGCC
>CALFHQ010000083.1 GCA_937876385.1 uncultured Pseudomonadota bacterium | reverse complement strand
CTTCCGGTCAGAATACCACCTTCACTCGCCATCAGGATTTCGTGAGAATCAACAGAAGGTACCACTTGGATGGGCAGCCCGGACAGCGAATGCGAACACTTTGTGGATGTCCCAGGGTATCCGACCTGTTCCGAATACACTTTCGGCGAGAAGCCCTTTCACGAGGTCTGGTTGCCGCCCTTCAGGATCGATCAGGTAGAGATCCGGGCCTGGCAATACAAGGCATGTATGGATGCCGGGGTCTGCACGGTACCGTCCGACAAGCTGGGCAGCTCCCAGCAGCCAGTCAACTACGACCTGCCCCTGGGAACCGGAGGGGTCGCTGGGACCATCGCGCTGGATCCGGGGCTGCCCCCACCGGGAGCTGATACCCTCCGGATCACAGTCTCCGCCACCTTCCCGCCCCAGTTTCCGGAAAAGGAACTACAGGTGACCGATCCGGTCTTCCCTCTGGCATTCGAGATCCTCGATCTTACCCCCGGTGAATACTATGTGCTGGCCACCATGGACAATCCTCCCCAAAACTCGGGGACGGAGCCCGGGATGGAGGACTACGTGGGCATCCACCCCGCCCCCGGTATGCCGGCAAAGATTCAGATAATCGATGGGCAGGTGACCCAGAGCGTAGACTTCTACCTGTTCACCTTCGATGTATTCAAGCAGAGCGCTCTGTTGAATACCCTGGACAAGCTCGATGAGGGAGACTTCCCCATAAACGGGGCGAACTGGAATCAGCTCAAAATCTATTGTGAGTGGGCTGGTAAGCGCCTGTGCACCGAGGCTGAATGGGCACGGGCCGCCAAAGGCGACGCCCACAGGTTGTGGCCATGGGGCGATGAATGGCACGAGGGTTGGGGCAATTCGCACGAACCAGCCGCTTTGGACGGCTTCGACTGGGTTGCTCCGGTGGGCTCCTATCCCCAGGCCGAGTCTCCTTACGGCGTTCTGGATATGGACGGCAACCTCATGGAGTTCGTGCTGGACTGGTATCAATTCGGCTACTTCGCTGAATCCCCCTTCGTCAACCCCCAGGGGCCCTGCGATGGAGAATCTCCCTGCCCAGGCAGCGGCGGCAAGCGGATCCTGCGGGGAAGCTCCTGGCGGATCGAGGCAAGCTCGGGGCTGGGTGCAGCCTTCGACTCTCGCACCTCCAGTCGAATCCCCTATCAAGCGTCCGGCGGCCTCTATGACGACGTCGGCTCCAGATGCTGTCTGGACGGTGTTGTCGATTGATTCTACCGGCATGTTCAGGTACATCGAACTGACCCTGCAGCAGGCCGGCTCCTGTTTTGACCAACAAAGAACTCAAGCGGCTCTCCGCACATAGGTTCGGCTCCAGAATCGCCACTCCACCAACACAAAGCGAGCCACCATGAAGAAGGTAAGTGCCCACCAGAGCCCCACCAATCCCCAATCATTGTGGTAGGCAAGCCAGGTCAATGGCATGTACACCAGGGCCGCGGATAGAAACTGTTGAAGGGCGAGAAAGCGGGTATCCAGAACTCCGATGAAGAAGCCGTCTAAGACCATGGACAACCCGTTTATCGGTTGGAACGCCACGATGAAAGGAAAGAGCGACATGATGGCATCGATGAGCTGCTGATCCTTTGCAAAGAGGGAAGCCACGGTCTCCCCACCGATGAGGAAGAAGAGAGAAAAGAGGGCTCCCAGAACGAGACCCCACCCCTGAAGGAGTTTCCCGTACAAGTGCAGCAGCTCAAACTGTCCAGCTCCCTTGAGCCGTCCGCAGATGGTCTGTCCGGCCACCGCAAAGGCATCCACTGCAAACGCGCAAAAGACCCACATCTGAACCCCAACCTGGTGCGCTCCCAACGTGTAGCGCCCCATACGGGCAGCAACGGCGGTGGCGAAGGTCATAGCTGCCAGGATGAAGGCCGTTCGAAGAAAGATGTGGCTGTTCACTGCAAAGACGCTTCGAGCCATCTGGGGATCGATTCGAAACATGCTCCATCGGTAGGGATTGAGATTGAATCGCCTTCTCAGCGCAATCGAGTACCAAACCCAGGCTGTGGTCTGCGCCAGAACCGTTCCCCAGGCAGCACCGACCAGCCCGAAGCCGTCGAATAGCCCGGGAATTCCGTAGATAAGGACCACATTGAGGACGATATTGACGATGTTGATGACGATGCTGACCACCATGGGGGTTTTCATGTCCCCGTGCCCCCGCAAGAACCCCATGGAAGCCAGATAAGAAAAGACCACGGGGAACCCCAGGAGGCGAACCCGGTAGTATCCAGAGCCGAGCTTCGCCACCGACTCCTCTGCCCCCATGGCAGCGAACATGGCGTCTTCAAAGACCAGCCCCAACACGATGAGTACACCCCCGGCAAGAAGGGCCAGTGCGAGAATCTGCCTGAGGAACCGCTCCCCTTTTGCTGGATCTCCCTCTCCCAGGAATTGAGCCACACTGGCGGTGGTTCCGTGGACAAAGAAGCCAAACAGCCAGGTGACTCCGCTAATGACTGACGCCACAATGGCCAAGGCCGCCAGTGCTGCCACAGACAGATGCCCAACTAGGGCAGTGTCCACGATTCCCAGGAGCGGTTCGGCGATGAGGGCCAGCATGGAAGGGAGCGCGAGAGCCAGAATATCTCGATGTTTACTGCGGTGTTTGATGCCCCACATCTTGGACGAAGATCAAAGCCCTCGGGTGAAGCAGGGGATGTCGAGGGATGTGATTTCCTTGGCGGTGTCTGAGATGTACTGGGCGGAATGGGGCTTGGCGTCCAGGCGTACGTCCTGGATGAGGGAGCGGTCTGGAACCCGGTATTGCTGCAATACCAGGCGGCTCGCCCCTCTGATCTCACCGGCCATGCTGACCACATCTCGTCTGGTCAATTCCGGGCTGAAGGTGGTCCGAAATTCATAGCGCACCTTCCCTTCCATGAGGAAGCGGATGGATTCCTCTATGGAATCAAGGTCCACTTTGGCACCACAAATCTCTTCGTAGCGCTGCCTTGGGGCCTTCAGATCCATGGCAACATAATTCACCAGACCATCTTCCACCAACGCCCGGAGTTGCACCGGGTTGGTTCCGTTGGTGTCGAGCTTTACCGGGTAGCCCAGGTCTCTCACGTCTCGGATGAAATGCCGAAGGTCTCGCTGCAGGGTGGGCTCACCACCTGTAACAACGAGTCCGTCGAGCAGCCCTCGACGGCGCAGGAGGTACCCGAGGATCTCCTCGGGGTCCGTTTCCGTGCGGTCGGCGTCGGCCCCCAAGATGACTCGGTTGTGGCAGTAGTAGCAGTTCATGTTGCAGCCGGGGGTAAAGATCACAGAGGCGATCCTCCCCGGATAGTCAACCGTGGAAACCTTCTGGAACCCTACGATCTTCATGCCGTGGCCCCCGGAAGGATGAACTTGCGACGGTCGAAGTACTCCTGCCGTTTTCCTTCGTTGTAGTTTTCCACGGGACGAAGATAGCCGGTGACCCGGGACCAGACCTCGGTTTTCCCTTCACACTGCGGGCATTCGAAGTGTTCTCCCCGAATGTAGCCGTGCTCGGGACAGACGCTGAAGGTCGGCGTGATGGAAACGTAGGGAAGTTTGTAGCGGCCGACAATGCGGCGAATGAGGCTCTTGCACACCTCGGGATCTTCAATGCTCTCGCCCAGGTACAGATGCTGGACAGTGCCCCCGGTGTACAGAGACTGCAGTTCGTCCTGGAGGTCCAGGACTTCGAAGATGTCGTCGGTCAAACCCACGGGCACCTGGGTGGAGTTCGTGTAATAGGGAGTGTCTCCGCCGGCGGTGAGAATCTCCGGATAGCGGGACCGATCCAGCCGGGCAAGACGATAGCTCGTCCCTTCCGCCGGGGTCGCTTCCAGGTTGTATACATGGCCGGTTTCGTCCTGAATGTCCTGGAGGAGTTCCCGCATGTAGTTCATCACTTCGATAGAGAATTCTTGCCCTTCTTCGGTTGTGATGTCCTTGCCCAAGAGGTTCAAGAGGGCTTCGTTCATTCCAACGATTCCCACGGTGGCAAAGTGGTTGTACCAGAACTCTCCGGTGCGCTCTTTGACATGACGAAGGTAGTGCGTCGAGTACGGGTACAGTCCGTTGTCCGACTGCTGCTCCACGATCTTTCGTTTGGTTTCCAGCGCCACCTTCGAAGTCTGAATAAGCTGCCACAGACGTCCCTTGAACTCGCTCTTGGAGTTGGCGAGGTAGCCCAGGCGGGGCAAGTTCACCGTTACCACTCCAACCGAACCGGTGAGGGGGTTGCTTCCAAAGAGGCCGCCGCCGCGTTTGCGCAATTCCTTGGTGTCGAGACGGAGTCGGCAGCACATGGAAACGGCGTCTTCGGGGGAGAGATCGGAGTTCACGTAGTTGGCGAAGTAGGGAATCCCATACTTCGATGTGATGGACATGAAGGAGTTCACCGACGGGGCATCCCAGTCGAAATCGGCTGTGAGGTTGATGGTGGGAATGGGGAAGGTGAAGACTCGCCCTTTGGCGTCCCCGGCCATCATGACGTCGCAAAAGGCCTTGTTGAAGAGGTCCATCTCTACCTGGAAATCGCCGTAGGTCTCATCTCGGTATTGCCCCGCCGTGATCACCGGCTGGTCCTTCAAAGTGGACGGCACGGTGAGGTCGAAGGTGAGATTGGAGAAGGGGCATTGGAATCCCACTCGAGTGGGAACATTCATGTTAAAGACGAACTCCTGGAGGAGCTGCTTGACCTGAACGTAATCCAGCTTGTCGTAGCGGATAAACGGGGCGCAGTAGGTGTCGAAGCTCGACCACGCCTGTGCACCGGCGGCTTCACCCTGGGTCGTGAAGGTGGAGTTCACCACTTGCCCGAGGAAAGAGCGCAGGTGTTTGGCCGGAAGGCTCTCGATCTTTCCAGAGACTCCGCCAAAGCCGTCGAGGAGGAGCTGTCGCAGGTCCCAACCGGCGCAGTACGGCCCAAGAAATCCCAGGTCGTGAATGTGCAGGTCGCCGCCCATGTGGGCTTCTCGTACGTCGTTGGGGTACACTTCGTGGAGCCAGTAGTTCTTGGTGAAGAACTCCCGAACATAGTTGTTCAGTCCGTTGATGCTCTTGTGGGTGTTGGCGTTCTCCTTCTGCTGCCAATCCCGGTCCTCCAGGTAGTCGGAGAACATATCGATGGTCGCGCCGATGAGGGCGTTCATCTGCCGAGCACCCTTTCGCTTTTCTCGATAGAGAATGAAGGCCTTTGCGGTCTGAGCGTGACCCGCCTCGATGAGCACCTTCTCGATGACGTCCTGAACTTCTTCGACTTCAGGGATACGCTCCGGGAAGCGCTTGTCAAGGGCCACCACGACCTGTCTACAAAGCTCTTCGGCGCGATGAAAGTCGTCGCCGCCGCATGCACGGGCCGCCTTGAAAATGGCCCATAAAAAACTGTCATGGACGAGTTCAAACTGTC
>CALFHQ010000082.1 GCA_937876385.1 uncultured Pseudomonadota bacterium | reverse complement strand
AGACCCGGATTTCAGCCGGGTCATGGAAGGGATCGCTGCCAACGCTTCCTATTTCGAGGAGCGGGCACCGTGGGATGACGAGTTCAAACAGAAGGAACCCAAAGTGACCGTTGCCGCTGCGGTGAATGTCCTCGTTGGGGTGGGGCACGCCGGCCCCAACATCCCTCTGGGAATCAACCTGCCAAACGCCCAGTGGATTCGGGAGAAGCACGGCTCCAGAAGCATTCTCCTGCTGAACGTCCTGGAGGCAGCCCGGGGGGCAATGTCGGACAAAGCGCTGGCCTCTTTCGCACTGCCTGAAGAGGTGAAGTTCATCGAAGCCCATCGTCGAGGGGTCACCCGCACCATGGTGGCGCTCCACGAGATCATTGGCCACGGGTCGGGAAAGGCCAGCAGCACCCTTCGTGTGGACCCGGCGGTTGCCCTCGGTGAGACCTATTCCACCCTGGAAGAAGCCCGAGCCGAGTTGGTGGCCCTGTATCACATCGGGGACGACAAGCTGGTGGAACTGGGAGCCTTTGAGGACGCCCGAGCCGCGGCCGTGGTGGCCTATCGAGGCTACGTGCGAGGAGACTTGCTGATGTTGCGGCGCCTGGCCAATGCGTCGAAAATTGAAGATGACCACATGCGAGCCAGCCACCTCATCGTCCAGTACCTGTTGCGAAACAGTCTGGGGGTGGAGAGGCGAGTCGTTGACGGAAGAACCTACTACGTGGTCACTGACATCGATGCTGCTCGGGCCGGGGTGGGAACCCTTCTCAAAAAAGTAATGCGTATCAAAGCCACTGGAGACCTGGCAGAATCTCGTAAATTGATCGGCGAATATGCCGTGATGTTTGAGCCCAGCTTGCGTGACGAGGTAGTTGAAAGGGCAAAAGAGGCAGGAGTTCCAGCCTTTATTGCCTTCCATGTGCCGACGGTGCGATTGGTTCTGGGCACCGACGGCAAGCCGAAAGATGTGGTTGTAGATTCTGACAAGTCGTTCATGAGTACCATGATCGAATGGGATCTGCTGGGTCCTTGAACAGCGA
>CALFHQ010000081.1 GCA_937876385.1 uncultured Pseudomonadota bacterium | reverse complement strand
CGCCCGAGGATCGCCTGGGCTTCGAGGCGGACCTTCCCCTGGCCACCCGGCAGGTCGACGGCGAGGGTCGGCTGGGCGAGACCCGAGACACGACCGCGCAGGGACTCCATGAGGGCCAGGGCCTCGGCCACGCTCGTTCGAAAGTGGCCGATACCTCGCCCGGGCTCGCAGAGGAAGAGGTAGTAGGGCCGCACCCGAGCGGCGACCAGGCCCCGGAACAAGCGCTCCAGGACCTCGACCTCGTCGTTGACCCCCTTGAGCAGCACCGACTGGTTTCCAACCACGATTCCGGCTTCTACCAGTCGCCGCAACGCCGTCTCGGCTTCTCGAGTCAGCTCGCTGGGGTGTTCAAAATGGGTATTGAGGTAGAGAGGAGCATATCTCTTCAGCATCCGAACCAGCCGGGGGGTGACTCGTTGCGGGAGTACGCAGGGTACTCGACTTCCGATGCGGATGATCTCTACATGCTCAATGGCTCGAAGAGCAGCGAGGATCTCCTCCAAGACGGTGTCCGTGAGGGTCAACGGGTCACCGCCGGAGACCACCACGTCTCGAATCTCCGGGTGCTCCTGGATGTATTGGATCGCCTGGTCTCGCTGGTAGCGGCTGATGCTTTCGTCGGCCAACCCCACCTTGCGCTTGCGGGTGCAGAACCGGCAGTACATGGCACACTGGGTTGTGACCAGGAAGAGGACTCGGTCGGGGTATCGGTGAACCAGACAAGGGACAGGGCTCATGGACTCTTCCTCCAGCGGGTCGCCGCAAGTGGTCCAGTCGTGAGTCTGCTCCGCCATGTCCGGAATGGCTTGTTTCCAAATTGGGTCCCCCGCTTCCTGGATAAGGCTCAGGTAGTAGGGATTGATGCACATCGGGTACTTCTCTGTGACGTCTCGAATCTGTTCAGTATCCACGCCGGGAAGGCGTCTGGCCAAAGCTTCCGGGGTCCGAATAGAACCAGAAAGCAAGCGCTGCCAAAGCTCCATCAGTTGCTACCTCCGTCACCCGTATCGCAGGGTTTTTACGTAAAACATCTTGTCGTCGTGATCCGCGTAAAAGTATGGGATTCGGCCTTCATAACGAAAGCCATGTCGCTTGTAGAAGTTCCGGGCAGGCTCGTACTCCGGGCGGCTTGACGTTTCCGCCACCAGGAGGCGCCCGGAGAGATGTCGGATTCGCTCTTCCGTGGAGGCCAGGAGGGCCGTTCCTACCCCTTTGCGATGGGTGTAGCTGGACACCACCATCCAGTACAAGTCGAAGGTCCTGTCGGTGCCTGGGGTAGGACCAAAGCAGCTATACCCCACCACTTCGTCATTGTGGCAAGCGACCAGAGCTTGATAGTCGTCGTCCCGTTTGGAGGCGCTGTCCGCCAGCTCCACCGCCACATCGACTTCGCTCTCTCGAAAGACCCCGGTTTCCTGAACCAGTGCGCGAATCATCTTCACGTCACTGGTTTGGATGGGTCTGACATTCCATTTCGTTTCCATGCGTTCTCCAAAATCGTCTCTATCAGCCGGACGTAGCTCAATCTTGCAACAGATGCACTGCGAGCCAGTCCGGCATCCCGTGAGATGTCGGGATTGGGATTTACTTCCAGAACCAGTGGAGTCCCTGACGCCGTGACCCGAAGGTCCACCCGGCAGTAGTCGCGACATCCCATCACTCGCCAGGCAGCGAGGCAGCTTCGCTCGACTTGCCTCTTGAGCACCGGGGACAGGGTCGCTGGACAGAGCACCGCGGTCTCCAGGTCGTCTTTGGAGCCTGCCTTCCATTTGGCGTCGTGGGTGACGAGAGCTACCTCCGGGTTGCCCTGAAACTGAATCTCGGAGGGGGGAAGGACCATGACGTTGCCCCCCTTGTTTACGATGGCCACGTTCAACTCCCGTCCGTGGACGTAGCTCTCCACCAGAGCGGGCTGATGGAAGGTCTCAATGACCCACGCCAGGCGCTCTCTAAGGGCTCGAAGGGAGTGCACCACAGAGTCCCGGGTGACTCCCAATCCGCCATCTTCCCGTTGCGGCTTGACGATGACGGGATAGCGGAGCTTGGCCAGTTGTGCTGCCTGAGGTACGTGGGAGAAGGACCATCCGGGGACGCAGGGAACTCCCGCATTGGAGAGGAGAGCCTTGGTCACAGCCTTGTCCTGACAAAGCCCCAGGGTTCGAGAGGAGCTACCGGTGAAGGGAATGTGATAGAGCTCAAGAACTCCGGCTACCAGAGACTCAAAGCCTGCCTCGCCGTCGAGCCCCTCGCACAGGTTGAACACGAGGGTATCCTGGGTAAGTAGAGGCCAGACGTCCAGGAAACCCTCCCGGCTCAGTCCGACTTTGCGATGTTCAATGCCCAACTGGCTGAGCGCATCGCAGACACCCTCGACTTCCTCCAGGACCCCCGCATCGGAGGCTTCCAGCTCAACCCCTGGAAGGTTGTACAGAACGTCAATGGAATTCATGGGGCACCCCAAGTCGATCGAGGGCTGCGTCCACCACCGACAAGATGAGGTCGGTGTAGGAGAGTCCAGTCGCTCTGGCTGCTTTCGGGAAGCAGGAGTTGTCCTCGGGATTGGGGAGAACTCCCGGGAGGGGATTGATTTCGATGATGTGTGGTTTTCCTTTCTGGTCCATTCTCACGTCTACTCGAGCCCAGTCTCGAACCCGGAGGACTTCCAGGGTCTGGATGACAATCCCTTCCAACTGGGCCAACTCAACAGGGGTCAACTTCGCCGGGCATTGGAACACCGACAGCGGGGCCTCAGGGCGGTCCCAAACCCATTTGGCTTCCCACGAGTAGATGGGATTTGAGCCCGCAGGGAAATCCTTGAAGACGATCTCCACCGGGGGAAGGACCCACCACTCGCCGGTGTTGCCTAAGGCTGCGACGGTGAATTCTCGTCCGGTGAGGAACTGCTCCACGAGAACGGGCTGATTGAAATCGTCCAGGACCCCTTCCACTGTGTTCAAGAGGACCTTGCGCTCATGGACCAGTTGGTTGTCCCGGATTCCTTTGCTGGAGCCCTCCCAGGCGGGCTTGACGATGACCGGGAGGGACAGGGAACTGAGATCCGGGAGGGGAGCGTCAGGGTACACCGTAACGTGGTTCGGCACCGGGACACCCTCATGAGCAAGAACTGCCTTGGTCCACCCCTTGTCCAGGCACAGGGCCAGAGTGGCCGGGTCGGAGCCGGTATAGGGGATCCCCAACATCTCCAGAACCATGGGAACCTGGGCCTCTCGTCCGGGACCAGTCAACCCCTCCGCCATGTTGAAGACGAGGTCTGGTTGGGCCTGCTTCAGGCGCTCCACGAGGGTCGCACCGGCTTCCAGGAGGACCACGGAATGTCTGGTAGCGAGGGCGTCAGCGACGGCAAGAATGGTCTCAGCGCCGTCCCACTCGGAGTACATCTCCTCCGAGTTTTCGAGAGCATCGAGGGGTACGGGGTCACCCTCCTCATCCAACACCTGATGTGGGCCATTCCGGATGGATGTGCGTGCACCCGGTTTGGCGTTGTATACCAGAGCGACGATCATGAAGAGCCTTCCTCGGGACGAGTGGTGCACGCATATTCAGAACCGCAAAGACTCTTCGCTCGTCGTCTGTTTTTGGGCAGTGGCGAGAGCGGTCCTGAGCGTGACGTTAAAACCCACGTCCCACGCAGCCGATAAGCTACTCGCAAATTCCTTTCCGTCAATATGGAAAATGCACCTCCGATGTCGATTTATTTTGCCCCGGATTGGACCGGCAACTTGCCATAATGTTAGAGTTCTGTTAGAAACGCCCGTTTCCATGCCGCCCACTCTGCTGGCATTGCAAGGGGAAGGAGGATTGCCTAGTGACGTTTCTTGACCTGGTGAAATTGATTGGGGGACTTGCCATGTTCCTCTATGGCATGAACCTCGCCCGGAACGGACTGCAGCAGGCCGCCGGCAACAAGCTCAGGCACCTCCTGGGAAACCTCACTCGGAACCGGTTCTCGGGGGTAGGGCTGGGGGCTGTCGTCACCTTCCTTCTGCAAAGCTCCAGTGCCACCACGGTCATCCTGGTTGGGCTGACATCCGCGGGGATGATGAGCTTTGCTGGAACCGTGGGGGTCATCCTGGGGGCGGACATCGGGACTACCCTCACCGTTCAGCTACTTTCGCTGAAGGTTGCGAACTACGCCCTGCTCGGCGTGTTCTTCGGCTTCGTCATGACCCAGACCTCCCGCAAATACACCGTCCGCTACTACGGCGAGACCCTCATGGGATTCGGTTTCATCTTCTACGGAATGATGGTCATGGGGGAAGCAACCTATCCCCTGCGTGACCTGCCCTGGTTCGTGGAATTGCTGGGGAAAATGGGGGACCAGCCCCTCCTGGGTCTGGTCATTGCCACGGTCTTCACCGCGGTCATTCAAAGCAGCGCGGCCACCATCGGAATCGTCCTCTCCATGGCCCATGGAGGGGGAATGGAGCTGGCAACGGCCATTTCCCTTATTCTGGGGGCCAATATTGGTACCTGCGCCACCGCCATGCTGGCCACAGTGGGTGCCAGCATCCCCGGGAAACGAGTGGCATGGGCCCATATCTGGATCAAGGTTCTGGGAGTGGTCCTGTTCCTTCCCTTTATCGACCCCTTTGCGTCCCTCGTCGTGAAGATTTCCGGCGACGACATGGGTCGGCAGATTGCCAACGCCCATACCCTCTTCAACATCATCCTGGCCGTAGCGTTTGTGCCCTTTACCTCCCAAATCGCCAAGCTCGTGGTGTGGTTTGTGAAGGAGAAGGAGGTGGAAGGAGCTTTCCGGCCCATGCACCTCGACCGACGCTCCCTGGAGACCCCGGCGCTGGCGCTGGGCAACGTGGACCGAGAGATCCTTCGCATGGCGGACATCGTCCAGCAGCTCCTGGTTCGTTCCATCAAGCCCTTTGAAACCAACGACTTGAACCTTGTCGGCGAGTTGGTAGACGAGGACCAGAAGGTGGACATGCTCAACAAGCAGTGCAAACTCTACCTCACCGGCATCAGCCGCAAGAACCTCACGCAAGAGCAGGTTCACCGAGAGTATGAGTTGCTCGAGTTTGCGGCGGACCTCGAGGTCATCGGCGATATCCTGACCAAGAACCTCATGTACCACGCCCAGAAGAAGGTGCGAAAAGGGTATGAGTTCTCCGAGGAAGGAAACGAAGAGATTCGCCAGATGCACCAGCGCACGGTGGACCACTTCCGCCTCGCAATGGCCGTGTTCACCACCCGAGACGCTACCCTGGCCAATCAGTGCATCGACCAGAAACGGGAACTGCGTGGTTTCGCCATCAAGCTCCGCCATCAGCACATCCGGCGCTTGCACGCGGCCGTACCCCAGACCATCGAGACCACGTCCCTACACATGGACTTGCTGGACGAATACGCTCGAGTGAACTCCGTGATTACCCGAATGGCCTATCGACTCCTGAACTCCGAAGACGACTGACCCCTTCTCACTGATTCCACTGGCAGTTTGGGTTTCCGGCGGGGAGGAACAAGTCGGGGACGTATGCACCCGCCTTTGGCGTCTCGGAGGCCTCCGGTGACCAGGTCTCAAAGGTGGCGTGAACGCTTCCCCTAGCATCGGGGACTCCACCCAGCATGGCCAGAAACATCCGCACACCAAACCCGATTACATTGACATCGCAACTTGTGGGAATCTGGGGAAAGAACTCCACCGTGGGGGTCCCTGGGCAAGAAGGCATGTCGCCGGTTCCAGGGGAGCATCCGGAGATATCCCCGGCACAATATTCGGTGATGATGATGGACTGTAGATCATCGATGGTCATGGAGAAATCCAACCCCATGGTGAGCTGACCCTTTGTCAACTTCGGCTTCCCCGACACCGCTGCCACACCCTGAATCTGCAGGTCTGTGAGGAGCACTCGCATGTTCCATTCCGGCTGAAGGTAGATGCCGATGGCCCGGGCGATGTCCATGGTAATGTGCACCGGTTGACTCAAGAAGCAGGGGTTGTCCAGATGGATGTCCAGGTGGAGGCAGGGAGCTCCATCGCTCACCTCGATGTAGGGTGGAAGTGAGCCCACCTGGTTGCCGGTGTAAGTACCCACGGTAAACACACCGGGGAGGGCGACGCCGCTCTCAGGAGGAGCCTCGAATCGAATCATCAGAGGCATCATCCGAATGCCCTCTTCGATATACTCGCCAAAAGCTCCCGGCTCCGCCACCGTGTCATTGATGAGGAGGTGGTGGACTGTGTCGGCAAAGGGAGACAGATCCGCCACCGGAGTCTCCTTGTCAGGGTGGCACTGGGTCGCCTCCAGTTCACCGTAGTCAATATCCGCTTCGTTCAAGATCTCCACTGACAGGGTCTCTGGGTTTACTCGAACATGGTGGTACTGAACGCCATCCTTGTTGGCCGCGGTGAGGTAAACGGGGACTCCCCCCACTTCACCCCTTGACCAGAGATGCAGGTGGCCGGCGAAGACGGCGATGATGGAGTCAGAGTGCGCCTGGATGATCTCTTCGATGGTCACCTGCCCCTCTTCCTCTTCGTTCAAGGTTGGGGGGTGGTGCATGAAGAGGAGGGTGGGGGCTCCCTTGCTCAGTTCCCCCTCAAGCCATTCCAACTGGGGCAAACCAAAGGACCCCGAGAGTCCCATGGAAATGTCCCACATCGGACCTTGCATGGAGTTGAGCATCACGAAGTTGATGCCGTTGAGCATCACCGAGTAGTAGGGCTTCGTCCCCAGAATCGCCTCTCGGGCCTCGTCTGCTGGGCCCTGAGAGTCTGCCAGAAGGTATTGGGGGGACTGGGTCGCATAGTAATCGTGGTTGCCCGCCACGGGGTATAGAGGAACTTCGGATTGATCCATCAATTGGGCGAAAATGGCGAGGGGTCCCTCCGGCAGGTCAAAGGAGTCGGGAATCGAGTCGATGAGGTCCCCGGTGACGAAGAGCGCTTCTGGAGTCGGCTCCAGCGAGGCGACGGTGGTCAGGCACTGGGAGAAGCGCTTTGTGATAGTGTGCTCCAGCCCTCCCCATAGGTGGGTGTCGCTGATTACCGCAATAACCATGGGTGTTGCCGGGGGGAGGGTCACATCGCTTTCGTCTGTGTCCATCGTGACGTCGCCTGAGTCCTCGTACCCGTCCTCGGAAGAGAGGTCCGATGAGACGGAATCAGCCGCGGCGTCTTCCCCAGCAATGTCCCCGGAAACGAGATCCGTCCCGTCGCCGGAGCCCCCCCCACAACCGGCCAGAAACAACACCACAAAAAGGGTCAAAGTCATCTTCGTCAAGGCTTGCATGGTCCAACTCCTGGTGATTCTTCCGATTCAGGCAGGGAGGATTCTACCCGCCAACGAGGAGCAGTTCAACTCGCACACCTACAGCGTGCGGGTTTTCAATTCAATATCCAGGTCCTGGTCGGGTAGCCCCAAATATGAGTCGGCGGGCTGTAGGTCCGCCAGTTGAGCCGTTGACATCCAAACCATCCTTGCCTACCCTCTGTGGCGTAGCGCCACTGCGCCCCAGGCGCCCGGAGCATCATGAACGGTCAGTTTGCCATCCTTGAGCAAGTTCTTTCTGGTTCCGAGCCGGAGGTTTTGCTCTTTACCCATGCCTTTGAGGGGGACCGGCTCTTCGTCTTCCTCACTGTGGATGGCCATGACGCAACCCTCTTTACATCCCCGCTTCAAAAGGGGACTAACGGGGCGACCTGGCAGTGGGTTGCGGGTGATCTTGAGTTTGAACCTTCTCCCGAGGTCTGTTCTCTGGTTGAAGGGCGCCTCAATCCCTCTCTGGAGTCCGCATCGGTTGAATCTCGAACGAGGATGGAGAGTGGGAAGTGTCAAGTTCTCCCCCACCAGGCCCGCTGGGATTCCCCCTTTCTGTTTCAAGGGCAGGAGAGTACCCGGTACGGGTTTGAAGTGGCGGGTTCAAAGGTAGAGTTAGAGGTGGGTGGGAAGGGGTTGTTGGACTTCGACTACCTTCACTGGTCTGGACGAATCCACGGAGGGAACTTGACTGATGCCCAGCGCGGCGTGGTCTTTCGGTTCTTCTTCTTGACCCTCTCCAGGTATCTTCTGGGGCAAGGTCCCCCTCGGGTGTCCAGTGTCACCGAGGCCGGGGATGCAACGGGCGCTTCTCACCCCAGCTTGAACGTCTATTTGAACGACGGGTTGCCCTCTCTCGACGCGGTCACAGAGCTCCTGGCGGGGGATCCGTCCTATGTTCTGCTGAACCTGGAGTTGCCGGGGCAGTGTCGTCAGGGTTGCATCTTCTGTGAAAAGCGCAAGGAGGGGTCGGGACCCGACCTCCAGCCCCCCGAGAACACCCGCAAACTCCTCGATGAGTTGGTGGGGAATCTCCGCCGCCGCCTCCCGGAGACCACTCGACTGGACCTCTCTTTGGGGGGGAAGGATTGCCTGGAGGCGCCCACTTTGCACTATGCGTTGGAGCGTTTCCGCAGCCTCCCCAATCTGGGTCGCGTGAATCTGGTGACCCCAGGGACTCGTTTGGAGGAGAGGGAGTTCGTGGAGGGGCTCAAAGGAGCGGGGGTGGACGGTGTCACCGTGACCCTGCTGGGTGACACGGCTCAAAGCCACGATGCCATTGCGGGAAAGGCCGGTGCCCACGCTTCGCTCATGGCGGGGTTGGCGAATCTGGATCGAGTGCAACTCCCCTGGGAAGTCAACGCCGTCATCGTCAAGGACAACCTCTCGGCTCTGGCCGGAATGCTGCAATGGGCAAAGGACCGTGACGTCAAACCGCAGTTGCTGGCGTATGTAGCCGATCCCACTGTTTCCAAAGAAGATTTTCAGCGCCTTCACCCCGGTTGGATCCAATTGACCCGAGCGTTGGAAGAGAACCGAAGCCTCGTACAATCCCACGTGGCTTCCATTCATTACGTTCCCCACTGCACTGTGCCCGAGTGGGCCCGGGAAAAGCTGGGCCATTCCCGTCGAAGCCACTCCCTGACCGGGGGGACCGCTCCCCCGGAGGAATGCTCCGATTGCCCTCGCTTTGGCACAATCTGCCCCTCGCTGGGCGTACTCTATCGGGAAGTTTTCGGGGATGAAGAGGTCAAGAGACTTCAGGCTTGATTTCGATCAGTCGCAGTTTCCAACGGGTTTCCACGCCAGAACTTGTCCTTCTCCGTCATCAATGAACCCGTACCGTCGAGCATTCCAGAAGGGAACCGAGTAGTCCGAGCCGGCGTATTGCCGGGCACCCTCTTCACCCGCTGGTCCACCCAAGTCAAAGGCGTTTCGCTGCCACAGGTAGTCGGTTGAATTGCGCAGGTGCACCGGCAGGGGGTTGTTGGTCATCGCCCGCACACACTGTCCGTCGGAGATTACGCACTCGTACGGGTTATCTGGAATGCAGTCGTGGGTGCTCCAGCCCGTGAGGTTTCCCAGGTCGATTCCCAGGATCTTCACTTGCGCCGTGCAGATGTCGACCTCGTGTTGGGTGGGGCAAACCGCCTCGGTCCCTTCTGGTACCGCTGCGAGGACGGTGTTCGGGTCCATGCTGTATCGCCGTCTGGGGTCTGTGAGCCATTTTGCGTCGTTGGGTTCCCCCATGACGGTGCCGCCGTTGCTGCCCATCCACGGGAGTTGTTCCATGGCGTACTCGAGGGCGACGTCTGCTTCCGTAGCGATGGCTGGATCCACGGCTCCGGCGTACATGATGTCGAAGTCCACGTTCCCCACGTTCTTCATCAGTTTCTGCCAGAATTCGAGGTCGTACGCTTTCATCATTTCGGTTTTCAGGTCGCAGTCTCCCAGCAGGTGCAGGAAGGCCCACCACGGACCGAAGGTGATCTGGTCCCCAAAGTACTTTTTGCAGAATTTCGGGAGGTCGAAGGCGCCGGTGGTGTGAGCCACGGCGATGGTGTTGATGTTGCCGATGAGTTCGTCGTAGAGGAAAGAGCGGTACTGCTCGTCCCCGGTCATGTAGTAGGCCATTGTGGCCAGATGCATCATGTGCATGGCGTCTCCGCCACGAATACTCGGCCAGTAGTAGTGGTCGATGGTGTTGGGGCGCTCGGCATCGGTGTCCATGTCCGAAACCAACGCCAGGAGGTCCCCGAAGAATTCGTCAGAGGCAGCGTCGATGACTCGCCACGGCTCCAGTTGCACTGTGTCGGGGCAAGAGAAATCGAAATCGTCTTCGTTCTTGGAGTTCACCTGCCGCTGCACGTACCCGACGATCTTGTCCAATTCGGTGAGGTCCATGTCGTCTGGATCCAACTGCAGTTCGCCGACACTGAAGTAGGCGAGGAGTCCTTCGACGAGCTCTGGATTCTCCTGCAAGTTGATGATCTCGATGCGCTGGAGGCGCTTCAAGTAACACGTTAAGTGATGGGATATTTTCTCCTTCAATGCTTCGTCTTCCAGGAGGGCGTAGGCCATCGGCAGAGCGGTCATTGGGCCACTGTTCTGGTCGATGGAGGGACGCCCGTGCCACATCGGAGTACCCGTCCAAACTTTCCCCTCGTCGTCTGTGATTCCCTGGGTGTAGAGGTCTGGAAGGTTCTCGATGTTTTCGGGATTGGGCACCAGTCTATCGTGGTGCCCGCCGGTGAAGGTGTTCTCCCATCGCAGAATATGATCGGGGTCGTTTGGAGCCCCTTCAGGCAGCAACAGGAAATGGTAGCGGCACAAGTATCCAGGAACTCCGGTGACGTCATACATCGTCACGAGGTCTCGCACCTGTTGCTCCATGCGTGCGTAGTCCGCTCGGGTTCCGGTTTGCGCGTAGCGCAAGATGGAAGCCACCGTGGACCAACCCGTCCAGATTCCGCCGTCCCCAGCGCCCCAGTAGGCTTCGAACTTATCAGGGGAGCCCCATTCGCTTTCCTGAACTCCCGGCATTACTTCGCCGATGAAGTCGCGGTCCACCGCCTGGCCGTCGGGGGAGTTGTACAGGTCTCGCCAGCGGTCATATAGGAAGACCCGCTCAAGGAGAGGATCCACGTCTTCAACAAAAGCCTCTGAAGCCACGTCGTAAACCTGGCACCTTCTAAGTTCGCCGCCGACGCAGGTCTCTTCCTGGTACAAAGCGCAACTCTCCACCGACTTTCCGTCCAGCGGGTCCGCCGGTTTGGCCAGGGGGGCTTGGGTCGGGAGTTCCGGCATGGGGTCTACGACTTCCGTGTCTTCCTTGACGTCTTCATTGCAGGCCATCGACGTGCATTCCCAGCCAAGTTCCGTACACTCGCACTCGTTGCACTCATGCCCACTGGGCAGTTCCCCACAATCCAGTGGGTCCACCGCATCGGGCAAATCCCCAGGGAGGTCTTTTCCAGTGGTGTCCTCGAGGGACGAGGAGTCCGCCGCATCGGCGAGGGTGGAATCAGCGACATCCTTTGTGCCACCCCCTCCGTCTCCACCACTGCACGCGACCGAAAGGACCATCAGCAAGGCCAGAATCCAGATTCCATCTCTTCTCATGTGATCTCCCAAAACAATTGAGGTCAAAGCAACACCCGGAGAGCATACCAACAATAGTCCAGAGTTTGAACCAGAATTGAAGAGTGGAAGGTTGGCCACGGCATTGGGAATGTGGTAGGAATATTTTCAACACCGTGACATGGAGGAACCGATGGAAAAGGGGCTCATGTGGCACCAGGACGCAGCGACGCTGGAGCAGGCGAGGCGGGAGCGTGCCGAGGTCTTAGCAGCGCACGGCGGAGTCCTTGAAGCGTTGGGGGCAGGGGCACTGGATTCATCCATCGACGTGACCCTTTCCGAGGCTCTGGTCTTGGGACTGCTGGCGCAGGATGTTCGCAGCTTCCTGACCGTGTTCGGTCATGGGAGCACCGAAATCGGCGAGGTCCTGCGGATCTACGCTGAGGCCGGAGTGGTCAAAGTCTACCCCGTGCGAAGCGAGATCGAAGCCTCCCACGCAGCGGCGGCCCTTCGCTGGGTGACCGGGGAAAAGGCTGCCGTGGTGACCTCCATCGGTCCAGGGGCCCTGCAAGCCATGGCTGCATCTTTGATGCCGGCAAGCAACGGATTGGGTGTGTGGTATCTCCTGGGGGATGAAACAT
>CALFHQ010000080.1 GCA_937876385.1 uncultured Pseudomonadota bacterium | reverse complement strand
GCAGATGACCTCAGGGAAGATCCGGAGTTGCGGGAGGTTGTTGTCACCGCTGACGGCGAGTACGCACTGGTTCGCAACCAGGGCTCCGCCTCCCTGGGGGTGGTGTCGTTGGTGGACGAGACAATCCACACGACGCAACTACCCGGAATCGCCACCGACGTGGATCTCGTTCCCGGCAAGCATCAGGCACTTCTGGTCTTGAGGGAGGAGTCCCTGGCGTTGGTGGTGGACCTCGAAGGACTGATGGCAGAGGAAGAGGACGCCGTGGAGACAGTGGACATTTCAGGAACCCAGGCCGGAGCAGCGGTGGTCAGCCGAGATGGCAATCGAGCCGTCTTGTACTCCACCGTGGGGGGCACCAAGGCGGTTTCGGTGCTGGATCTCGTCGAAGCCGGGCATCCCTGGACAGCGGTGCCGGTTCAGAAGACTGTGGTCGGCGTGGACATTTCCCCCCTGGGAACCACGGCTGTGATATTCCACGAGGCCCAGGGCCCCACGGAAGGGGAATCCGACGTCGACCAAACCGTCGCCATGAGCAACGGCTTCACGCTGTTCCAATTGGAGACCGGCTACCGGAAGCTGATTCAAACCGAAGACCCATGGACCAACCATCTCTTCGTGTCGTCCCAAACAGCAGACGAGCGCCTCTACGTTCTCACCCCCGATCCCCACGACGTCAGTCATGTTCTGCAGTCGGTGGACCTGGACACTTTCATTCGAGAGCGGATGCCCATGGCCGCCCGGCCGGAGTCCATGGTGTATGTGGCGAAGTCGGGAAAGGTGGCAGTGTCTCAGGAACACCTGAACGGCCGGATCAGCTTTGTCGATGTATCTACCGATGAGGTCTACTCGGTGACAGGCTACGAACTAAATGGAATGATTCACTGAGGGGTCTGCTTCTTCGCCTCTTCCGGAGCAACCGGGGTCACCATCGTTCCCGCCCATTTGCAGGTGACCGCCACGTCGAAACTCGCTTTCGAGGGTGCCAGGAAATAGAGCTGGCGATACACCACCTTGTCCCCCGGTACCTGGATGCTCAACGACTGGTTGGTCGAACTCTCTTCAGAATTCCACGCAACATCCACTTTGCACGTCGCAGTCTCTATGAAGTGATTGCTCATGGTGAGGCGGACTTCCGTTCGTCCTTCGGTCGCCGGAAGAACCCTCTTGTGCCAGAGCATTGTCCGACATGTGCTGTCGTCGAAGGGCAATCCCTGGCTTGCCTCCAGCGAAATCTTGGGACACTCATCAACGGTCCGGGCCGGATACACTCGACATTCATCTTGCATCGGAGCGATGGAGATCTGGTCGCAAAGCTCGGGCTTGCCGAGGGCTCGACTGGACACTGAAAGGAAGAAACCACAACCGCCGGAGTCGGCCTCAAACAAGCCGTCACAAGTGGTCACGTCATTTTTCCATGCCTGAATCATGGAGCAACCCATGGTAAGCGCCTCCACCGTAGGAGCCAGCGCTTCCTGGGAGCAACTCTTCCACATCGGTTGGAGCAAACGGCACAACCCAGGAGGCACACCGAGGGTTCCCGCTGCCACTGCGGCTTCGCACGCTTGGTTCGGGTTGGCGTTGGACGCAACATCGACCAACTGGCACAAGATGGAGCTTCGACTCTCCGGGGTGCTGCACTCCTTCCCGGCCTTTCCCTGCTTCAACATGCCACACAGCCCCTTGAGACTCTTTGCAAGGTCTTCGGGGTCGCATGTGCCGGACCCAACCAGGGCTCGGCAGATTGGCACCGTCAACAACGGAGTTGTGGCGACCCATTCCGGCGTGCACGACTCGGCGGCAAAGCCGGCCTCTCGCCACTCGATGATCTTGTCAACCACTGGCCGAATCGTTTGAACCAACTCGGCACATCCTCGCCGACTCTCTTCGCCGTAGGCCAGTTCGCACTGCTTTGGATCCTTCTTGACCCAGGCTACGCACACCGGGGCAGGACCCTCGCCGGGAGCCTGAAGCTTGGCAACGCAGGCATCGTATTGGTCCCAGAAGTCCGTGAGTTCCTTCTTCGTCACGAGCTGATACATCGGCTTGAGGGCTTTGTACGAGCGGTCGGTCCAGTTTCGGATGAGAGCGATGGCTTCCCCTTCCGCTCGATACCCTGGGAGCAGATCCCGGCGAACCCGTTCCTCTTCCGCTAACTGGGAGGCCTTGCACGAGCCCTCGTCCTTGGTGGGTTCTTCCGGGGAAGCGGCGGGTAGGTCGGGCACGCCGACTTCCACAACAGCACTCCCTTCGGTGGACGGGGGATCCGCTGGCTGAGCAGAAGCCAGAGATGAACTCAACCACAAGACCAACACAACGCCAGTGATACTGAACTGTCTTTCATCCATGACGTCCTTTCCTCCTGGGAACTTCCATTCTGGAGCCAGTATGTAGCAGCAGAGATGGAAAGACAAGGAATCGGAAGATTGAGGCTGTGAGAACGGGGGAATCAGCGCAGGCCGCGGCGGTCCAGCCATCGGTAGACCTGGCGGCGGTGCACTCCGAAGTGTCGCGCCAGGGCCGAAACATTGCCGTCGAATTTCTCCATGGCCAGAATCAGTTCGTCCAGCGGGGGAGCCGAGTCTCGGCCCGAGTTTCCCTCCCTCAGAGGCTTCAAGGCCGGTGGAGGGGAACCATTTGGCGATGAGGTGGCAACGGGAACTCCGTCATCCAGGGCTCGATCGAGTTCTTCGCAGCTAAGTCGGGAAGACCCCCCCAACTTGATGCAGCGATTGATTGCCTTGGTAAGCTGTCGGATGTTTCGGGGCCATGAGTAGCACAGGAGCCTTTCGACAAAGTCGGGGGTCAGTGCGCGCCAGGAAACGCCCCGTTTCGACAGTTCGAGTTCGACCACCGGCAAAATATCAAGCTTCCGCTCAGACAGCGGCGGAATTCGCAAGATGCAATCCTCAACCCGAGCCAGGAGGTCTGGACGCAGCCCCTCCTCTTCATCATAGGGCTCCTTGGTGGTCGCTACCATCACCCTCACATCGGCCGGTAGAGATTCTGTTTCTCCGACTCGGAAATATTCTCGCTCTTGAAGGACACGCAGCAGCTTCGACTGGAGGTGGGCGTCGACCTCCCCCAACTCGTCCAGCAAGAGGGTTCCGTGGGCTGCCTTCTCGAAGAATCCGACGGCGTTACGATTGGCCCCCGAGAAGGCCCCTTCCACTGACCCAAACAGGTGCGTCTCAAACAATGTAGGGGGGATGGCCGCACAATTGAACCCCTCAAAATTTCCTTTCACACCACTCAGGTCATGGGCGAGGCGAGCCAGCATCTCCTTTCCGGTCCCGGTTTTCCCACAAAAGAGCAGGCTCAATTGGGTCCCGGCAAGCCCCTGAACCAGCCGAATCAACTCCTCAAACTCGCTGGACGCACCAGCCAGCCCTCGTCTCTTGAGCCAGTCCAAGTCGGCAGGAAGAGAATGGGTGATCAGGAACAGCGTGCCTCCGGCTCGGATGACATCGTTGGCGTGAAGCTCCGCTCGCTGAATCTCATTGCCGTTGACGAAGGTGCCGTTGGCGCTGGCAAGATCCTCGATATAGAGACGCCTTCCACTTCGCTCCAACGAGAAGTGGTTGCGAGACGCTGCACCGTCTAGAAGCTCCAGAGAGGGCTCAGCGCTGGGAGCCCGCCCTACTCTCAGGCAGTTCGGGATGACTCGACATGTGCTCAAATCGAGGCAGGAGGATTCGGGGGTGTAGAGCTGGATGAGGAAGAAATCCACCAAAGAGGACTTGGGGGTCCTGCCCCTGAGGACTTTTGTGGTATGTGCCATCGGCCTCTATTCGGTGTCTACTGTCGGAATTCGCCCCGCCCACCTTCAGGTATTTAGTGTAGCTGAATCTCCTCAATGTTCAACGTTTTTGGCCCAATGAGTGGCATTTGTCCGATTTGGAGGCGTTCTGGAAGGAGTCCATGGGCAGGGCACACTGGAGTTCAAGCCCGGCGGCGTGGTTGGCTACATTCGTGTTGCTAAGCGGGGACATCGGTGCTAACTTACTGAGCCAGGGAGGTGGCGCGCGCTTCGATGAATGAACAGTTCATCTGCATCAGTTGTTGGAAGGAATTCACGGTAGATCCGCAGGATGTGGAGAGCCGTGGAGGGAAAGTGGTGTGCCCTAACTGCGGTTACATCCAGCCCCTCGCCGATGACATCAAAGTTGCCACCAAGAAGCGGGCGCCGCAAGCCACCCCCAAACCTCTTCCCCCCGTTCAAACCAGCGCCGAAGAAGAGTTGACCCAGCGAGAAGATGCCGTCGAGCAGCTCTCGTGGTCAGCCCTCGAAGAATCCACCGGAGGCTCCAACTCGTCGGATCCCACCGACGAAATGGAAGACTTCGAAGAGATCGGAATGAACGACGAGCGGGCCGACGAAAAGACCCCCCTGG
>CALFHQ010000079.1 GCA_937876385.1 uncultured Pseudomonadota bacterium | reverse complement strand
CTTCCCCGGGGCATTCGCAGGGTAGCATCGCCTGCGCTGCGGGTCAAAAATCAGGAATTGGCGAGCCGACCTTGCGGCCAAAAGCCTGGAAAAAGAGAGGGGCATTTGGAAATGGCGAGGGCAAGTTGTCAGATAAATTGCCGCCCAATCGCTGTTCCGTTAGGATAGGGCCCATAGACAATGTGGTGAAGTGCTTTTGGGAATTGCGCCAGGTTGGAGGAGTTATGGTTTGACCATGCCCCCAAAAACCTGCTAGAGTGGCGCTGAAAATGACCGACAGACAGGAGCCATGACAGAACTACACACCGAGCGCCCCGAACGCAGAGATGTGAAGGACCGCATCTACTACACTCGTGCGTATCGGAGGCTGCCGAGGCCCCCCGCATTGAATGTAGTGGCTGTAATCGTGCTGGCCGTCGTTCTGATTGCGTTGGTCTTTCTGTTTCGAAGTGAGTTGTCTTACGTGGTTGCCTGGTTTGGTTGGAAGACGGCGCTTCTGGTGGGCGCCGATGCCAAGCTTGTGTCCACCGAGTTCATGTGGACCTCAATCTATTGTGTGGACAGCCTGGCGGTTTATCCGACCTGGACCTACGCCTTCATCAGTTCCCTGGTTTGCGGGGTTCTCCTCATTGTGCTGCCCCTTATAAAGAAGATTCCGGCGCCGGCGTCCTACTGGTTCTTCTACCTTATCCTGGTGCAGTTCGTTTCGTCCCTCTTCTTTCTTTTCTTTGCTTCCTACTTCCCCTATACGATTTTTGACTACACTTCCCTGTACATCAAGGTGGAGCTGGTGATGTGGATGGTGATTCCGGTCATCGTCCCGATGGCGGTCATCGTCTACCCGGCGAACTTCTTCCACAAATTCCTGCTCGTTACGGGAACTCTTCTATATTCCATCGTGCTGGGAGCCATGCGGATGGGCATTCTCATCATGATACTGGAGTACGGCACGATCATGTTCATGGCCTTTGCGTTCTTTATCCTGGGAGCGCTGCTGGATTTCGTTTACATCACGGGTTTCTTCTCGCTGTTCATGTCGAGATTGGCCCATGACATCTCCGGGAGGAAGCAGATATGGCGCTGGTTATACTGATCCTCAAGGGGATAATGTGGGTTGTCATCGGGATGATGCTGATCTACTCCATCCGGCACATTCGATTCACTTACAACCGGATCCTGGGGGAGCAGCGGCTCTACTACCAGGACATCGTTGACTCCGACCTCCTCAAAGTGACTGTGCTCATTCCCATGCACAACGAAGAGAAGGTTGCTGCGGACATCTTGACGGCCTTGGCGGACGCCGACTACCCCCCAAAGAGGTTGGAAATCATCCCCGTCAATGACCACAGCGAGGATGGGACCAGAGAGATTCTGGACGGGTTTGCGCACCGCTTCCGCAACATCAAGCCCCTCCATCGTGACGAGGGGATTCGCGGAAAACCGGCGGCCCTCAATGACGCCATGGAAATTTGCGAAGGGGACATCATTGTCGTCTTCGATGCCGACTACCTTCCCCCCCGTGGGATGATCCGAGACCTGGTGGTGTGTTTCAAGGACCCCGAAATCGGGGCCGTGATGGGGCGAGTGGTTCCAGTCAACACAGGAACCAACTTGCTTACCCGCCTCCTGGATATGGAGCGAGCCGGGGGGTATCAGGTTGACCAGCAGGCACGTTACAACCTTCGCCTTGTCCCTCAGTATGGTGGCACCGTTGGGAGCTTCCGTCGGGACCTTGCGCTGCTCATGGGCGGGTTTGACCCTGCCGTCTTGAGCGAAGACACGGACTTGACCTTCAACCTGTTTACCCGAGGTTGGAAGGTGGTTTATGCGAACCGTTTGGAGTGCTACGAAGAATCCCCCGAAGACTGGAACGTTCGAGCCAACCAGATCCGTCGTTGGTCCATCGGTCATACCCAGACGATGTTCAAATTCATGGGGAAGACGCTGGCCTCTCGGCATCTGAATTGGAAGGAGAAGCTGGACGGATTCCTTCTTCTGGCTATCTATCTGGTGCCGTTGATGATCATCATAGGCGGTCTGGATTCTTTTGCCCTCTTCTTTTTGGGAGAGATGACGTTGAAGGAAGGGCTGCTCTTCTTCTTCTTCGTCGTGGCTTTCAACGCATTCGGGAACTTCGCCCCCTTCTATGAGGTTGCGGCGGGATCACTTTTGGACGGTGCCGGGAATCGAATCCGGCTCTTACCCTTCTTCCTGTACAACTTCATCTTCAATACCTGGGTCATCGGTGGTGGTGCCATCAAGGGGATGATGACCCAATACACCGGCAAGGCAGCGGGTTGGGCCAAGACGGAGCGTTTCCGAGGGGATGCGAAGGCCGAAGCCGAAGGCGCAACGCCAGACCCCGCTGCCGAAGCGGACGCCGCCGAGGCATCCTCAGAGGTTTAGGACGACTTACCGGATAGGGACGGGAAATGCTTTCAACGTTCATCGCCATATTGATTGTAGTCGCCTTTACCGCCTTGGTGCTGTTGCCACTGGTTCCGGGATTCATGGAGCTGTTTCGCCCCACTGATGAGGAACCTCCGTTCATTCGATTGGACTACACGAAGGACCCCAGATACTTCGGGCGCTCCTTCCGCTCCATGCTGCGCAACGTGCTCCCCGACGAGCATGTCCTGGGAGATTGCAAGGTCACTCTCTCCAAAGAAGAGATTCTGAAGGTCTCCAACTCCCTCCATGTTCGCATTGAGGAAGAGGTGGACCAGACTCTGTATGTGGCCGACACCCTCACCGTGGGTGACGGCGCCAACCTCCACAACGAGGCGTACTCCAAAGGAAACATCGTCTTGGGGCGCAACGTCTCGGTTCGAGCGCTTGCCGGGGATGGAAACATCGAAGCCGGCGCTGGTCTCGTGGTGAGTCGGTGGATCGACTCTGAAGGGGACATGCGACTGGGACCCGACGGTTCCCTGGGAATCAGCGCCACCGCAGAAGGGAGGCTCGTGCTCGGCCCGAACACTCGATTCCAACGGCTGTTTGGGAATCCAGTCTCTTTGGGAGACTTCGTTTACAAGGATTGGGAATTGCCCGCCCCCGACCAGGAGGCACTCATCGAGCCTGAGAAGGTGACCAACATCTCCGATGTGTGCACTTATGTGCGCCACTTCAGCACCGAGCCGGAGCAGATTGTCACCGGTGACGTTGTGAGTAAGGGGGATGTCAATGTTCGAGAGTTGGCTTCCATTCTGGGGAGCGTCAAGGCTCATGGGAATGTCGTCGTGGGAAGCGGCGCGCTCATCACGGGAAACCTCTTTTGTGAGAAGGACGTGGTGTTGAAACCCGGTGCGCGAGTTATTGGAAATGTCTTCAGTCAGGGAAATGTCCTCCTTCACTCTGACTGTGTCATCGGCCGACCGGGGCACGTCAAGTCCCTTATTGTTCGCAAGGGGTTGTCAGTTCACCGCGGCGCTGCAATTTATGGGTATGTGCTCACGGAAGGGATGGGGACCACGGAGGACGCATGAAGTATCTTTGGATCGGTCTCGTTGTTGCGGTGGTAGTCTTTGGTGGCTACCGACTCTATGACTATGAAGAAACGCAGCCAACTGTCCTCTACCCCGTGGTTCTCGTCGATGGAATGGAGGAGTCGAAGAACTTCCGCGTTCTCGATGCCTACAAGTCTGTCCTGGACGAGGAAGGGGTGGCCTACGTCTCTTCCAGTCTTCGCAAGCTGATGTCGTGGACTCCCGAGGATGCGGCGAAGGTTGTCATGACCCTGGTCTTCGTAGAAGAAGCGACCAGGGAGATCCCTCGCACGGCGCTGTCCTGGGTGAGCGAGTTTGCTCGGGCCGGAGGGCATGTGTTGGTGGTTTTCAACTCCGGCTCTCACTCCGAGCACGGCTCCTACCATCCAAAAGCGCTCTGGTCGGCTATCGCCGGCGTGGACTACTTCTTGTATGAAGAACTCAGAGAGAAGACTGCGGTCCTCGGGACCCTTCGATTTCCCAACGATGAAGCCGTGAAGACTCTCCAATGGCCTCGTGGGAAACTGGACGACGAAAGTTTCGTGGTGGGCTACCATTACGGACGGCTCGACTACCCGATTCTGGCCGCACGAGTGGTCGCCGATGATGTTGAAGTGCTCATGGAAGGGGTCTCTGGAACAGACGGGGCCAGCTATCCCGCTGTGACGAGACGTCCCCTGGGCAAAGGTGGAGTCTTCTGGACCAGCCTTCCCTTAGGAGCCCTCAAAGGCAACTCCGACGACCTCATCATGCGGGTTGTGCTTCGAACCTTCCTGTTTGCCACGGCGGGGGTTCCCCATGTCGTGAATACTCCAAATGCCGTGGGTGGACTGGTCATCAACTGGCATGTGGACTCCGCCATCGAATGGTTGAATCTCCCTCAGGCGGTGAAGGACGGCTGGTTGAGCCCGAAGCTGCGGCAGTCGGTGCATATTACCGCCGGGAACTTCTGCGACAAGCCGGGGGATGGCTTCGGTTTCGATGCCTGCGGTGCCGGACGACACCTCACCGAGACCCTGATGAATTTCGGGGAGATCGGAAGCCACGGCGGGTGGGCTCACAACTGGTACGCGGCCCATCTGGCCAAAGACGCCCTCGGGGACTTCAGCGACGCCGACATGGAGCGGTACATTCTGAAGAACAACCGCTGCCTGGAGTCAGTCACCGAGAAGCCGGTTCGAGAGTACTCGGCGCCAAACGGCGTACACCCGCAGCCGATGAACACAGAAATATTGGAACAGGACGGTACAGTAGCCTACTA
>CALFHQ010000078.1 GCA_937876385.1 uncultured Pseudomonadota bacterium | reverse complement strand
TCGTCCGGACCTTGAGCCCCTAAGTGCTAGCCCTCGATCCCCCCTGGGCAATGGAACCTAGTCCCGTTCCCCTGCGCCGTCCCTCACGCCCCACGTGCCGTTCCCTTGCGAACAGGGGGACGTGCCCCGGCCTGACCTCGAACGGCACTGTCGGGGCCTCCATGGCGGCGACGTGGGCACTGTCGTTGGTGGGGTGCTCCGGTACGGCGAACGGTAAAATGAGACCAAGCCCGACTACGAAGAAGAAAAAGGGTCCTATCAGGGGCTCTACTTCTTCGACCCACTCCGGTCCGAAGGCGTGTACTCGCCGGGGCCGATGAACAGGACTTCCTTCTTCCGAACGATCCGGACCTGGGCGTTGAGCTTCCGACGCACGACGTAGAGGGCCGTCTGCTTGCTGATGGCCTTCTTGTCCGTCGGGAAGGTCAGTTTCACAGGCTCCGACTCGGCCTTCCTCAGAAGCGCCTGGTTCTGGCCGTAGGGAGCACGCTTCGAGCCCGTCGTTAGGACCTGCTCGAACTCGTCCATGGTGATGCGTTCCTGTTTCATGGGTTCCTCCTGTATGTAAACCCCACCGAATTGGTGTAGAGAGGATGGAGAACAGGACGGTGGTTGTCAAGAGGTCAACCTGCTCTGTTTCCTAGAAGCCAACCTCGTAATGACCCAACAGGCATCCTTGGAACTCGAAGCAATTTCCAAGGTCGAAGCTAAATCAGTTGAATCTTCCGTACACACGGCAGTACTCTTCTCTTATAGGCCAAGCAGGACAACCAAGAGACGACCAGATCGGCATTGGTCCACCAGGAGGTTGCCGTGTCGGGGGAGACCAGTAGCAAGCGTAAGGTCGGGATCGGAGTTCTGCTTGCGGCACTCCTCGCCGGTGGAGGCTACTGGCTGGTTGCACCCGAGGACTCGGAGACCCCCGAGTACATACCGGTCTCTCTACATGATGAAGCGACCCGTGGGTCCGGGGATGACAGTGAATCTCCAGCACCTGAAGGAGAGCGGCCAAGCTCCCCCCTCTGCCCAGCAGGAAGCACCGAGGACGGGCACCTCTGCATCTGCTCCTTCAACGTCCAGTTCCTTGGATCTTCTGCCAGCAGAGACAACGCCGCCCTCGCTGACGCCGTAGCGGCCTGCGATGTCCTGGTCGTGCAGGAGTTGGTGGCACCTCCCTATGAAGGCGAGTTCCCCGACGGTACCGCCTTCAAGCCCGACGATGAAGCGGCAGCCTTTTACAACGAAATGAAGGACAGAGGCTTCGAGTACCGGATGTCAGAGGAAGACACCGGGACGAGCGAGACCAACCACAACAACGGCTCAGCTACCGAATGGTGGGTGGCCTTCTATCATCCAGAAAGGGCTCACCCCGCTGATGATGTCCCAACCGGCTTCATCGCAGATGACGTGACGGCGAATCCGAACCTCGACCGGGTCCCGTTCGCATTCGGTTTCAGGACTCCTGATAAGAACCTCGACTTCGTCCTCGTCTCCGTACACCTCCATCCCGACCCTGGGCCCGCAGCGAGGGCCCGACGTGAGACCGAAATGGAAGCCATCGGGGACTGGATTGAGTCGAACTCCGGGACCGAGAAAGACATCATCGTCCTCGGGGACATGAATATCTACAAGCAGGGGGAGATGACCAAGCTCGTTGGTCTCCTGCCCGAGGGCTACCAGTCTCTGAACGACGACTGCGTGGCCACCAACACGAACGTCAACGGCCTTGAGCCCTACGACCACGTCATGTACTCGTCTGAGGACACCTCTGAAGTCGTTGAGGACTCGTTCACGGTTCTCGACCTGTCGGAGTACATGGAGGCCAAATGGACGGGTGTGGGGGCCTATCCCGGGAACCCCTACATCCATGACCGGTTCCGGGCTATCTACTCAGACCATAATCCCGTGGCGTTCGAGATGGTCGTGGGGGAAGGGGATGATGACTGATGCAGAGCCTAAAGGATTCGCATTGAGAACGACTAACCGGAAGCAAGGACTCCCCATACAAGTGATTTTGGATCGTTCTGTTGAGACATTTCGACGTTACATTTGGGCCCTGCTTCTTATGCAAGTTGCCTACTTGACATCATGCGCTCCAAGGGAATTGTGTTCGCCACCTTGTCGTTTGTTCATATCAGACAGCAACGGGAAGAACTCGTCTCCGCCACCATGGATTGACAGGAAACAACGTCCTGACTTCTCGACTATTTCTGTCGTCAGTTTTCACGATATACCAAAGTACAGAGCAGTTCAGATGGCAAGGGAGGATGCAATCTGGCGTCTAGGTCAGAGACTTGCATTAATGTGGTCATCTGCTGTCGAGCGTGTCGCATTTGAAAGAAATTATCTTCCACCTCGGAGAATGATCCACCTCGAAGAAATGCTCGATAGGGCAAAAAGTGATTTGTCATACCGGCTTACTACCGGCGAAACTATCTCAGCTAATGTATGGATTGACGAGGCCTCAAAATGTGTCTATGTGCTAGCCGTCGCAGATGAAGAAGTGCTTATCAAAACCGCTTCATATGCGCTAGAAGATGTCGCTCAAATGATGGAACTGGGCGAAGTAACCATTCAGGAGTTTAACGCATTAGTCATCGGCAGAACGATAGGAGAACGGCATTCGCTGGAAATAGTTGACAGCGCAATACAGGATGGCACACCCTTTGATGGTGTTTCTTATGTTGGCCTAACCGCCGTTTTGTTGGCCGATTGCCCAACAAAATCCCCAGTCATCATTAAGGCTTTTGATAAACAAAACGGAGACTACTATAAACAGAAAGAGGTAGACGTTGCCCTGGTGTCTGGAGTTGAGTTGGAATTGTCATTTGACATAGAGCACCCCGGGGCTAATGTAAAGTCGCTTGCTGTTCAGTTCAAGACACACTGCCTTGTGCCCAGAGGACAACCGATTGTCGGCCGTGTAATTTACTATTTATCAACCTATCTATTCAACTCGGAACAATGAGCACAACAAACACAGGGCGCTGGTACTTATCAACTGAGGCTTTGCTGGGTGTTGTGTCACTTGTTGGCTCCTTGGCGGTAGCCTGGCTGATAACTTCGGTATCCGATGGAGAAGTCCTCCTGACTGGTCTCGTGTCCGAAGTGAGTTGTGAACTTGCCCCAGAGAAATCTCTGGCTCTCGGAAACAACTTTAGGGCGAGGATCTCATGGATAGACATCGGGCCAATTGAGAAAATTGATCTGTCGAATAGCGTTGAACGCCACAGGGAATTCAACTTAGGCAAAGACCCGAACTCAAGAGTGTCACTTCGAATTGGGTCTGAGGACTCACCTCTTTGGAAGATGGGACCGGACTTAGATACAGTGAAAATGGGGCCACAGCCCTTACGGAATGCTGAAGGTCAATCCCTGTCCATTGGGTTTGAAATGCGTCCAGCGAGACTCCCTCATGGCGGGAAAGTAGAAATAGAGTGTTTTACTGAGACAGCGGTACTGACAGAAGTGTTTTTAGGTACAGATGTTGTGGTACAAACTACTGAAAATGGACCTTATCGAGTGACTGCGGTCCAGCATCAGATGAAAAGTGCATCCGACAGTGTTCCTGTTCGGCAGGGCAGTTTTCTTCAAGCAACTAGTGGTGAAGCTAAACCGCTTGTGCTCGGAATATATTTGCTAGACAAGCAGAAGAAAGAGAAAGATCGATGCTTTGAGGTCTGGAATTCTCCGTTAGGCATCGACACCATTTCAGTAGAAATGTCAAGTGAGGGCACAGTAGTTGTAGGCACAACCAAACATGAACTGGTTGCTGGGCAAAGAGTCATGATGTCCAATGACGAAGGAATATTGGAATCGCTTGCTTTCTGTCCCGCTTCAGGCACATTGGAAACTCAAATTAGGGCATCTGGTCCGTCATGTCTTCTAGTCGGTGGACAAGACATTATAAAACGTGATTGGGAACGCTTTCTCACATGGTTCGGATCCTGTTGTGCGGGCGTATTCACGTTCAGTCTAATGCTCCTTAGAATCCTGCGGAGTTACCGTTTGGGACCCCGGGTAGATGGCACCTAGGATAGCGCCTCGGCTACCAATGATTAGCGAATCCAAATCGCCCTATTCGAACCCCCATCCAGCGTAACCGTCCTGTCTGGGAAGCCTTCCCTCTCCCCTCCCCCCCCTGAATACCGACCACAAGCAAGTCCTTCGCTGGAGGTTGGAGCCGATGAACAAACGGCGTTGGCCGGGAGACCTGTTTGCACGCCTTGATCCTCACTCATCGTCCCACACCACCGAGATGCATTCAGCCTCGAACATCTCCTCGATGAGCTTCCTGCGCTCGTTGTCCGTGGGTCTCCGTGAGTAGATGATTCCCGGAGTCACATCGTGCCCTTCAGCAAGCTGCGACTCGATGTAGCTCCAGACCTGCCGGATGTGCCTCCGGATGTTTCTGCGGACGTTCCTTTCGGCCATCCGGTCCCAGTCGGTGTGCTTGACCTCCAGAACGGCTCTGTAACCGTCTTCGACGGGGACAAGGACATCGACCCTGCCTTTCCTTCCGGAGGGCTTGGTGATGTCTGCTTCGACCTTCACGGGGCCATCTGACTCGGCGGTCTCTATCCAGTCTTCCTGAACGGCCTTGTGGAAGCGTTTGCCGTCCTTCAGGCGGGGTGGTTCGGGTGGGGCCATCATAGACCTTGTAGTTGTCGTTCACCGTCCATTGTAGATCGCTTGGGTGCGGAGTTCATATTCCCTTTGCTCAAGATGTTCCCGGTGCAGTAGTCTCGGT
>CALFHQ010000077.1 GCA_937876385.1 uncultured Pseudomonadota bacterium | reverse complement strand
GGTGGAGTCCGCCACATCGTTCAAGTCAGGGAGAAAGCCATCCAAATCATCTACGTCCAACGGAGAGACTTCATCGCCGGAGTCCTCGCACGAGACGCAGTCCACCAAAGAGTCGGTTTCCTGCATGCCATCCGCCAGATCCGAGCTTCCCACGTCCGCCACGTCCGCCACGTCCGCCACGCCCGCCACGTCCACCACGTCCACAGTCTCCTGCCCACCTTCAGAAGAGCACGACAAGGTGCCCAGGGAAAGAAGACCCAACAAAACAAGGATGTACTTCAGTCGCATTTTCACTCCCAACACGTTCCCGGAATAGCTCTCATTTCGACCTGGCCGGGTCCGAACAATCCCCGCCCTGGAGACTCAGACACGATAGGAAACTCTCCAAATCAAGACGTCTGGACTCCAAATTCGTCATCACCGTCTCGTACCCGGCGGCAACGTCCTCGGACGAATACGGCGCCCGCGGATCGGCCGCCAACTTGTCGGCAAGGGTCGTCTTCAATTGCAATGCCATGGCCGGCAAATCCAGCGCTTCGACAACGCCAGACAGGTCAGTCAAAGCTGCATGATATCCATCCAGACAGTCGGGAATATCCATGCATCGTGTGAACAGGTATCCGTCACCGGCATGCCAATCGGTGAACTTCACAAAGGACTGGTCCGTACCGTAAGGCATCATGGTGAAGTAGCCGTCGTTGTCGCTGTGCAAGAAGAAATTGTCGTGGGTTGAGGCATAGCCGTCGAAGTGTCCGATGTACTGCTCCACGGCCCACATCCTGTACAGTTGGGGAAAATCCATCGTCGAGGACATCGCGGCGAACCAGCTTTCATCGTCGGTTGTGGAAGCGGTAAACAGCAGAATCGTGAGGTCCGACAAGTCGGTCTCGTCCCCCTCGTCAACCTCATACGTGCTCTCCAACCCCGCCATGACCTCCGAGCCCGTCCCCTGCTCATAAAGATGCTGCGTGGAGAAGAACCATTGCGGCAAAGAAATGTCGTCGTAATTCTCCAGCACAAGATAGACCCCATAGTCCAGCCCGTTCACGGTGAGATTGGCATACCCCACCCGAGGGGCAGGAACCCCCATGGCTGCGAACAAGCGGTAGGACAGAACTTCGTGGATCATCGTGGGGTCTTGAACCATGTTGTTGAGGGACACCTTCTTGAGGCCACGGAAACGGTTGGCTTTGTCGGCAAAGTTGAACTTCACCTTCCAAGCAGGCTTCTCGTCGAACTCCTGATACGATCCGGTGCCACCCTTCAAATGGACTCCGATGCCGGCCATGGAATCAGAAGAGCCCTCCCAATCGATGGAGAAATCTGCCGGAGCATACTCCCTGGGTTCCACAGCAAGGGCATCAATGGAGGACTGAGGGACGGTAATTGAAATCGAACCGATTTCCTCGGTGACAAACAGCGCTGCGCTGGGATCGGCCTTGTTGGCAAAACCTGCCGTGGGCTCATTGACCTCCCAGTCACCGATTCCATCGGGAAGCCGTCCCCACGTGACACCCTCCGCCAGCATAGGCAGCGAGATGCGATCCAGCACCGCACCGTCGGCATCCAACAACTCCACGACGTCATCTCCGCACCTCAAGCCGAAGGTCAACCCGTAGGCCATGGTGTCCTCCGTTGGCACCACGAGCCATGCCCCCGGTCCCAGGATTGTACCCTCCGGGAAAACGTATCGATGAGTGGGATCCGCAATGTCCCGCAGGACAAAATCCGACAGGTCAGCTTCCGCCTCGGGGGATCGATTGTAGACCTCGATGAAGTCGTCGTTGTGGCAGCCAATTTCGCTGAGTACTGGGAACGGAATCCCCGGATCGGTGATGTCGGGAAGAATGAAAGCTTCCTCGTCAACCCCAAGATCCGCGGGAACCCGGCTGTCTACGAAAGCAAGTTCGTCCTCACGGTCCAGGGAATCGTGCACGCCCGTATCCAAATCCCCCGGGTCCTGGACGTCGTCAGCACCCTTGGAATTCCCATTCCCAGAACAGGCCTTAGCCAGCAACAAGGCGCCTGCCCAAAGAGCAACTCTGCAACCAAAACTTCCAAGCGCCACGGACGCTTCTCTCATGCTACACCCTGTGCTGACCTTGACTCAATGCGACCTTCCGGTCACCCCACAACCGCTCTGTCGGACTGTCCCACCGTGCAGCGCAGTGTACCATTCCTGCAAGCCATCTGTCTACAGTCACGCCTCACGATACAGACGGATGAAACTCCTACCATTCATGCGGGGAAATCGCTTCAATCCTCGGTAGACGACGGACAAGTTACCCGGCTGGGAGCCAAGAGGACAAAGCCCGGGAGGGTCACCAGTACGTAGGATTCACCGACACAGCTATCGGGAACCGTCACCTTGATTTCAGTATCGGACCACGACTCGATGACACCCGTCGGGACAGTGGCATACTTAGTGGCAATCGGGTACCGGAGACTGGGATCCACGGCGAAAGTGACTTCCTCTTCTGTAGCACCAAAGTTCTTGCCGCTGAGTGTCAAGACGTCCCCCGGGGCAACCGATCCATCATCGCCAACCCCTTCCATGGCGGCGATCGAAGGCAAATCGGGTACGTCCCCTCGGGTCACGCAGATGACGTTGTGGCTGGTCATCGTCGCACCGCCCACCACAACCGTCACCGGATCCACGAGGGCCTCCATGGGAGCGCGCACACGAATTCGATTGTCTGACCAGGCAGTCACCTCGCATTCCACCTCTCCAATCCGCACGGTGCCCGCTTCATCGCCAAATCCTGCCCCCACAACGGAGAACAGAGCCCCCGCAGCGACCCGCTCCGGGGCGAAATGAGACACATAAGCCTCGGGATATTCTTCAGCAAAAGCCGCCGGAACCGTGCACAAAGCCATAAGCAGAGCTGCCAGAATCATTTGTCTCATCGGTTCACCTCCAATCGTAGGGCTTAAAGCTGGTCGTCACCTCGAGGGCAGGCTCCATGTCAAACGTGGAAACCGGATTCCCTCTCAAATCATAGATGCCCCACTTGACGCCCGTGAACTCCGCAGCCTCCGCGTAGCAGTTGCAATCTCCCGAAACGGTCCCCTCCTGTGTCGCTTGATTGACCCGGACTGCTGTTTGGGATTCCAGATCGAGGACCAGACCATTCTTGAAGAGCATGTCCCCGGTCTGTCCCGACCGGCAGGACAAGGGGTAGTCATGAAAGGGGTAGATGGCGACGCCGAAAGGTGCGCCCAGTTCGGGTGCGTCGTTGTTGAAGTAGCCGATTTCCCGAGCCTCGGAGCCGTCGAGGGGCACCTCAACGAAGTACAGTTCGACAATGACGTAGGCTCCGTTGGCGACCCCAGGGCCAGCGCTGCCAAAGTAGCGTTTCTCTCTATATTCAAAACCAAACAGCAACGATTCGTCCTCGGGAACAGCCCCCAGATACTGCCAGCGCAGACATCGCTCCCCTAGCCGCTCCTCAGGCACCTGCACCGAAAGATCATCGATGACCGGTTCTCCAGCCAGAAAGGACTCGGGGATTCGCAACACCTGGATTGGTACAGGGTTCTCGTTCCCGCAACTGTTGCTGCTGTTTTCCACCATCAGACGCCCTCGCTGCAAGACCAGCCCCCGGGAGTCGTAGGTCCAGAGCGGCACATCAGGGACTCCGTTGGAGGCCCCCATCCAGTACTCGCCGACATCGATGCTGCCCCCCTTGTCATCTTGCACTCCACCCAAGTACCGGACGAAGGTCCTATCCGGCACGCTGTACAACTGGAAGCCACGATGGATGAGGCTGTTCGGGCTGGCAGGTGGACGCTCGTAAATGGCGATGGCCAGCCATTGCCCATCTGGAGAGAACGACGCCGTTCGAGTTCGCTCCAGCCCCGAGGCATGGACCTCTGGGATGAACCAGACCCGCTCCCCCTGGTTGTACAGGGCCAGTCCATCCGACAGCATGACGACAAAATGCTCGCTGTCGGCGGACCACACGACCTTGCCGGAACCCACAAGGTCCCCACTCATCCTCCCCTCAACCTCAACCTGCTTGACCAACGAACCGTCCTCGTTGAAGCGCCCGTAGTGCACCGCAGACAGTTTGTCCTGGTAGTCTTGCTGCGTCACCCCCACGATGGACCGGTCGTCAGGAGAGAAGTGGGAAGTGTGCGCCCAGGCTCCGACATCACCGCCGTAGTCCCAAACAGCGTCGGGAAACAGGCGAAAGATGTTCAGATGCCCCAACTCGGTGAATGCAGCGCCCCAACCATCGCTGCTCAGTTGAAAAGCGTATTTCGGCCAGCGCCAGCCACGGGCCAACACGCCGCTTCGACTGTCAACAAGCAGAGGCGCGGCGCCGTCGCCCCCCCAGAAAACCAAAGTCCCCACGGGACCACGCCCCCCCACAGTCACTCCAGCGCTCTCTTCCGAACCGCCGCTGTCAAACAACCCGCATCCCAGACTTACCCACACGAGCGCCAACGCCAACACCAGCGGCCGCAGCCACCATGAAGTTCCCATTCGTCCCCTCCCGAATGCTCCTTTGCTGGAGCCTGATTGCCTTCGTGATTCGTTTCGAATTTGCCAGAGAATTTGCGACGCGACAACATTTTTGAATCGGCGCGCAGGGTTTACCCATGCCTCTGTGACGTCGCATGATCCATTCACGCCCTCGCCCTGGACGTTCGGTGGCGTCACCCACGATTTATCCTTCTATCAAGAACCGGAACGCGCTAGCATGGCGTCGGCGACAAACGGCCAACCTGGGAGAGTACAATGTGTCATCCGATTCGAACGACTCTGGCAATCACGGTTTTCATGGGACTTCTGGCGTGTGGAGGTGGCGACGAAGAAGCCACGACGGACCAGGCGTCACAAGACACTGCCACGGATGTCCAGGGGAACGATGATGTGGGGTTGGACCTGGCATGCCAGAATGAATGCGACGAATTGGGAGCCAGCGTGTGTGCCGGGATGAACTCCCGAATGGAATGCGTGGCAGACGGAGAATGCATGGTCTGGAGCGAAGAGATCCCCTGCGATGACGGCGGAAACTGCGCCGCCGGCCAGTGCGAAGCAGTGGCCGGAGACCTCGATTGCCTGGGCATCAGCGTGTGCAAAGGGCAGTGCGGAGAAGACGAAAGCTGCAAGGACAGTTGCTACACTCAAGGAAGTGAGCAGGGTCAATTGGATTGGACCGCTTTGGCCGACTGCATCGAGACCCAGTGTGGCGAGTTGTTTGTGGCCGAGAAGCCCGCTGCCGGCGCCCAGTGCACGTTGACTTCGTGCAAGGACCAATACCTTATTTGCACCCCCGTGGGCACCGATACCTGCAAAGAGTCTCTTTCGTGCCTGCAAGCTTGCGACGGGGACAACACCTGCCAGGGCGGATGCCTCCTTACCGCGGATTACGATTCCCTATTGGAAATGTCCGCCATCTTGACTTGCTTTGAAGAGAAATGCCCCGACCCGGGAGAGTGGACCGGCTGCGCAACCTCCAAATGCTTGGGACCGGTGCTGGGCTGTCACTAAACAGGGTCATCTCAGCCAGCGATCATCCCCGTAGGCTGCGTCAGTCGGCTCATGGCTTGCTCGAAGT
>CALFHQ010000076.1 GCA_937876385.1 uncultured Pseudomonadota bacterium | reverse complement strand
CGTTCGAACTCCTGGGGGCTGATTTCACCATTGGTGCCACTCTCGTCCGGTCTTCTTACCTTCACCATATCCAGTCCCTCCTTACGGAACAGGTTGGCTACCCTACTATCAAACTTCCCACCGAATCAACAGCAAAAAGCACCGGCCCCGACGGTTTGATGACGGTGGACGGGTCGCATGGAGAAGCCATTGACATGGCAAAGGGGCACATTGCCCCCCAGGAAGGGCACAGATTGTCCAGTCAAAAGCTGCGGGAATCACTTTGAAAACCTCCCGATTTCTGGCATTCCAATTGCGGCTTGTTATGATGCGGCGTGTCAGATAGAGGAGAGGGGGCCGAGAGCCCGAGGAAGAGACCCTGTCTGGTTCCCGAGTGGCCTTTGGACGAAGAAAGCACTTCCCATCCCGATGAGCCCGGATTCAGTCGAAAGCCAAAAACTCTCCATACTCACTTTTTTCCTTGCGTGGACCGGGGTCCTTATGGAAGATAGGTTAGTTTTCGCTTCGGTGTGGTGCGGTTAGCGAAAAGGAAAGAAGATATTATCGGATCGGCGCTACTTGACATAGGCTCTGAACTGAGTATAACAGAATGTTCGATGCAAATTCGCGCATAAATATGCGCCACGGGGATTGCAAAGCTCCAAGGGAGGTTACATTGAGAAGGGCGGTAGTGATTACGGCGACGTTACTCTATGTAGTGGCCGCCAGTCCGGTTTTCGCTTTTGAGCGGAACACGGCGCCGCCGGCTCTCACAGAAGAAGAGCGGGCGCGTGAAGAGGCGAAGCAGGGGAAGGTACCATTTCCCATCGGGGGCATTGTGACGCTGACCAACTCGTTGGGCGGCGGTACATTTGTGGCAGACGAGTACGTTCGTCGGGCTGCATTTGACGTGAGCTTGGGGCTGAACCCATATTGGCGGATCACTCCGCTGTTGCGGTTGAGCGCCGGACTGACGGTCTCCAAGTCCATGGTGGAAAATTACGACAGCGGGGTGACCTACAAGCGGCGAACGACCCTCTCGGATGTCTCGCTGGCCTTGACTCACTACCGGCTGTACACCATCCCGGTGTTGGGAATTGGCATTAACGGGGCGCTGTCCTTCTCCTTCCCGACGAGCCCTCAGTCCCGTTATCGGCGACTGTATCTTTCCTCTCGGGCTCGAGTCGGCCTCTCCAAAGTGTTGGGACCGGTGTATCTGTCCTATGGGTTCTCGTTCTACAAGAACTTCAATCAGTACACCACTCCGGCATTGAACTCGAGTGACGTGGGCGACCACGTGATTCTGTCGCACTTTGAAGGAAACGAACAGCTCACCACAGACCTGGTGGCTGCCGGAGGAAACAACACGAGCTTCGGGGTGACCAACTCCCTCATCGCTAGCTGGAACATCACTGATTTCCTGGCACTGGCTTTGATGTACCAGCTCAACAGCGGTTGGACCTACAATTCCTTCGACAAGGATGTGCTGTCCTCTCCCTACGCCACAAGCGGCCGTGGTCAGCGTGATTCCCAGATGGGAGTCGTCGACTTGACCTACACCGTGTTGCCCGAACTTTCGGTTTCTTTGGGAACCCAAACGATGGTGGCGCCGAAGACAGACGACAATGAGGCGTTCGTATTTCCGTTCATGAATTTCTCGAACAACTACAGAAATAATACGTACGTCTATCTATCAGTAACTGGCATATTTTAGTATTGGAGCGATATAATGGAGGGATTCCTGATGAAAGCAGGGAAGTTGATTCGCAGCGTAAGCGTTCTATTGGCGCTACCGCTCCTGTTCCTCGCGTGTACAAACGACGTGGGCGACATCGACCGGACCGACCCCGACAAGATCCTGAAAGCGGGTCTCAAGGGGGAGTGGTTCTATTCCATCACAGTGGTCGAAGCACCTGTCCCCAGCCCGGTGACGTTTAATGGTGAAATGAACTTCGGCGGCGGAGCGTCCGTCATTTTTGATATTCAGGAAGATTACCTGGTGGTCTATCCCACCAGCGAACTCTACCTGGAGAACTCAGAAAAAGACTGGCGCCGGGTAAACATCCGGAACTACTGGGATGAAGGAAAGTCCGATGAGTTTGTCGAGATGTACGTCGGACAACCTCTGGCTGCCTTCAAAATCGATTCTCACTTTGATGTCATTCGTGACTACAACACCAGCACCGGCGAGCAGGGGAACGTCATCGTGGAGAATACCACGGACAAACCCTGGTACGAACGCAAGTACATTCGAGTGGACTGGTCCTCCTCCGAGGTCAAGGACTTGATGTTCCTTGCCGGAGTCAAGGGCACTCAAGTCGACTACTACGTTCAGGAATACGAAGAAGACAACCCCGATCGCTTCTACGGCTCCGACTCCGCCATGCACTTCGTCACGAAGATGTTCCTGGAGCCCACGAGTGAAAGCTCCTGCAGCATCTACGACGTGGCTCCCTACGATTGCGCCGGCGCCGTCATCAAGATTCGTCACTCCTTCCTGAAGTCAGATCCCAACAACGACTACATCCCGCTCTACTACGACAACACCGAGCACGAAGACCGCTACGGCTTCTTCATGACCACTCGAAACGTCTTTGACCCAGACCACGGGATCCTGTTTAGCGCTAAGCGGTTCCTGATCAACCGGTGGAATATCTGGGAACAGTCTCGTACGGCTGAGCCCATCACCGTTGAAGGTGAGTACGTCTCTTGCCGTGAAGATGTGGACTGCGAAGGGTTGCGCGACAAAGGCGAGACCCACTGCTGGCTCGATGATGGTTGGTTCTCCGAGGGACACTGTGTTACCTGGGACCAGCTCTCCTTCGTGGACCGAAAGCCCAAGCCCATCGTCTATCACATCTCGGCCAACTGGGCCAAAGAAGTGTGGCAGACCCCCTATCAGACTGCCGACATCTGGAGCTCCGCCTTCAAGGACACGGTTGCCTGGCTCAAAGTTTACTCGGAGAAGGGCATCTATGATGTTCGCTACTGCGACACTCAAGCCGAGTGCAAGACCGATGACCTCCTCTGGGACGCTGACCTGTGGAACACTCATCCCCGGCAGTGCACCAGCAACGACGAATGCGCCACCTCCGGAAGCGGCACGGCGTTTGAGCGTTGCAGAGCAGACGGCATCTGCGTCAGTAGCCGCCCCTGCTCCAGCACCCAGCCTTGCCCCCTGGGGCAGCTTTGCTCCCAGGGCGTCTGCAACGAAGCGGCCCCGGGCGTCACCGACCCCGACTCCAACAACCCCAATCATTGGGTGAAAGTGGAGCCCGCCGTGGAGGATGCCGGTGCCTACACCGTCTATTTCACGAAGGGAGCCGAGGGCTACTCGACGATGATGAGTATCGACGACCCCATTCCCTTTGTTGACGCCGGCACAGTCCGCATCGCTCTGGCCCACATCAACACGGGCCTTAAGGACGTCGGACTCGTTCTCCAAGACGAGAATGGAACCGTTTGCCGCAACAACGACGGCTCGGACATGGTCTTCAGCTACCAGGGCGACGAGACTCCCTATTTCCACCTCGCAACCTGCGTCGTGGACCTGGGTGGGGCCAGCAGCGTCGTCAGAAACTTCAAGATCGTTCGCACAGACACTGGCAAAACCGTGGCCGTGTACAACTTCGTCACCTTGAACCAGCAGACCATCCACACCCTTGCGGTGTCCGGAAACGGCGAAAAATCTTATGTCGCCCACGGGTCCATCTCCTGGAGACTTTACAGCGACCGATTGGGCGTTCGTTTTGCCCACCTCGCTGCCGGAGAAGGCGCTCTTGATTTCGGCGTCAACGGATCTCGCCGAGCCGAGGCACTGCGCTTTGGTGAAATCAGCGAATACACCGGCATGACCCAGCAAGACAACCGTCTTCTCGTGTCCACCGCCGGCGCCCAAGGTGACTTCACCTGCTACCAGGACAACGGGGTTGGCCAGTGCATGGGCTGGAAGGCCGAACTGGACGCCAACGACATGGCTCGTTACCAGGAAATCTATGATTCCCTTCCCGCCATGTTCGTCGCTTGCGAGAACGTGTACACCGGTGACAACTGCACCGAGGCCGAGCGGGGAGACACGACCCTCCTCAACGACTGCCGATACTGGTATGAAGACCAGGACGGTCAGTGGAGAAACCCCTGCGGCGAAGTGGAAGATGCCGACAAGGTCAAGCTCCACGGCGATATTCGCTACAACATGTTCTACTGGATCCCTGAAGATCAGACTTCCTCCCCCTTGGGATACGGACCGACTTCGGCCAACCCCGAGACTGGAGAAGTCTACTACGGCATCGCCAACATCTATGGCGCTGCCATGGTCAGCTACGGGAAATACGCTGCGGACCTTCTGGACCTCTCCATCGGGGAGCTCTCCACGGACGACTTGATGACTGGCAAGTACATCAAAGAGTACATGGATTCCCAGAAGAACAAGACCGCCAGCGAGAGCCTCTACGGAGCACTCGATGTTCCTCGGGAAGAGATCGAGCGGCGAGCCATCAAGCATCCCCAGGTGGAGCGCTTCTGGTTTACCGATGCCGAAGAGAAGGAAATCACCACCCGCAACAAGAATATCGAGTTTGTCAAAGCGATGACCGACCCGAGACAGTACTGGCAGACAGTCAAGGACGCCCTCCCTCCTTCCATGACCCCAGAGCAGGTTCACGCCCGCTTTGAGAAGGTCGGTGGTACCCACATTGAGAGTCTGCTCATCAACAGCGAAGTGGAAAACGCAGTGCGCATGTCGCAAAACGGTTTCGATGGCGCTTTGACCACCGAAATGATGAACGCTGCGTCTCCGCTGAGTTGGTCCACTCCCGCTTCCGTTCGCAAGACCAAGGAACACTTCAGCAGACTCGCCGAAGCTACCTATTACCAGCGGGAATTGGCTGAGCCGTACGTCTTTTCGACGGCAAACAAGGTCAAAGAGTACTGCGAGAAGGAAGCGAACCGGGCCCAGTTTGGCTGGACCGAGAAAGAGTGCCGCCACTGGTCCATGACCAAGTGGATGCTCGACGGTGTTGTGGAACACGAAGTGGGCCACACCGTCGGTTTGCGACACAACTTCCAGGCCTCTGCCGACGCCTTCAACTACCAGAAGCAGTACTAC
>CALFHQ010000075.1 GCA_937876385.1 uncultured Pseudomonadota bacterium | reverse complement strand
TGAGCCGACTGACGCAGCCTACGGGGATGATCGCTGGTCAAGATGACCCTGTTTATTAGCACACGGGGCTGCGCAGCCGATCGACGCCGCGCTCGTTGACCGCTATGCGGTATTCGAATTTCCGCAAGCGAGAATCCGGTGGTTGTCCTAGCATCTTGAGCAGACTCTTGGCGGCAGCCGCTTCAGATGCGGCATGTTCTTCTTCTCAACGAGAGCCGATTCAATTGTCCTCAAACTCTTCATGAAATCCCCCATAGAAAGCATTTTCAGTGCCTTTACACGTAGAGCAAAGTAGCGCCACACATCGCTCCGGAGGATGGGTTACCTCGTCGGATGCAAGACCAGCTGCCATGTTCAATCTCTGTTGGCCGGTTCAAGGTCCCATCATCCAGGAGACGAGGTTCGGGGTCAAGGGCCATGTAGCGAGGGAGCAAAGCCATAAATATGCGATTGCATGATGAGAGCGGTGTCAGGCGACTTGCCCCGCTTGCGCTCTTCCAGAAGTTCACACCGATTGTCGGTGAGGCCCACGGTCCGCTGTGCTATCATCGTCCCGTTCGTAACGCAAGGAGGGCTGTCATGTCATCTGCTTCCAATCCGTCGAAGTCATGGTCCGTGGTGGTTTGTTGGGTGTTGCTCGGTCTCGGAAGCTGGGCTTGCACTGGCGAATCGAAGAAGGAAGCTTCTGGGGACGTTCTTGCTGAGCTGGTTGATGCTCAGACGGAACCACCCGATGGACAGGGGGAAGTGACCGACGTTGCTTTCGAAACGATGGATATTTCGCCGGAAGCGACCGAAGAGCTGGCGACACCGGTGGTCGACACCCAGGCGGCCGCCCGGGCCTTCCAATTGTACTACAGAGAACGAGTGGAAAGAACGGTTGTGGCCTACAACCGACTGATGCTGTTTGGCGATGTCACCTTTGGAACCACCATTGGCAAGGCGGGAATCGCCAGAAACGGGAACGAATGGGAGGTGGTAGCGGGTCCAAACGACAACAACAACATTGGCTTCTCCATCTGGGGGGTCTGGAATGCCTACAAGGTGTTTCATTCAAGGACCCTGGCGCTCAGCTTGATTCGTATGCTCAACGGCCTGGTCTTTTTCGAGCAGGTAAGCGGCCACCCCGGGCTTACGGCCAGGATGGTCTATCCGGGTTGGACTCGAACCGTGGACGGGGAGACTGGAACCGTGGTGCGCATGCGAAATGGGGTGGAAGTGCAGCCCCCCGTCGCTCCCGATGCTGCATTGGAGGCAGAGATACTGGAGACCTTCTACAAGGGAACCAAGTTCACCTACCGGGAAGACCCGGAGGACATCCTGCTGAACTACATGCCCACAGCCGAAATCGGGCCGTATTCCGTCACATACAGCTTCAACATGCTGCCCGATTACCTTCGAGTCAGCGATTGTTGCACCTCGCTCAAACGAACGCCGGCGCCCCACTTGTGGGAAGGCGCCTATTTCGGGAACCACAACTCTCGAGACAACTTCCCGGACCTGTCCATGGGGTACCTGGTGGCGCTGGAAGCGATGAACGATCCCAACACGGAGGAGGATGTCAAGGCGGCCGCTTCCGAGGCTTGGGCTGCGGCGAACCGAATCGGGGATCTCGTGCAGGACAACGGCGGGCGGTTGATGACCG
>CALFHQ010000074.1 GCA_937876385.1 uncultured Pseudomonadota bacterium | reverse complement strand
CCTTTGGACGGATACGCATCTCCTTCAAAGCCTCTCTCAGCGTGAACACAACGCCAAATCCGGTGGCTTCGGTGCGTCCCAGGGACCCCCCCAGACCCACCGGCTTGCCTGTGATCATCCCGGGATAGCGGGCTCCGTGGATGGTTTCGTATTCGTCCAACATCCACAACATGTGCTGGGCCGTGGTCATGACGTCTGGCGCGGGCACATCCTGCAGCGGGCCCACCTCCCGGGAAACCTGCCGAACCCAGCCACGACAAAGTCGCTCCTGCTCCCCGGAGGACAGGTTGTGCGGGTCGCAAATCACCCCACCCTTGCTTCCCCCGAGGGGAATGTCCACCACGGCGCACTTCCAGGTCATCCACATGGACAGGGCCTTCACCGTATCGGCGGTTTCCTGAGGGTGAAAACGGATTCCCCCCTTCCCGGGTCCCCTGGCGTCGTTGTGCTGCACTCGAAAGCCCTTGAAAACCTGAACAGCGCCATCGTCCATTCGAACCGGGATGGAGAAATGGTATTCTCGAAGGGGGTTTCGAAGGAGCATTCGAGCCCCCGATTCCAACTCAAGGTAGTCTGCCACCTTATCGAACTGTCGCTGTGCCGTTTCAAATGCGTTGTACCCTTGTGCCGACATTCCATCCTCCAGGTATTGAATTCAGGTCCTACGTCGAGACCTGCGCCGTGTGCTGGAATCGTAACGAGCACCGGTTGTACAACGCAAGGGTAATAGATTGTTATTTGTAGAGGGGCGTTGGGGGCCCACCTCCTTGCATTTCCCGTCGCAAGTGGGCTAGCATCAACGAGAAGATAGCTCCTTTGGCGCACATTCGAGGGAATCCATGACGAGAAACGAAGCCATCTCTACCCACAGAAATCAGCGCCACGGAAAGGTGTTGGCCTGTTTTCCCATGCAATACCCTCGGGAATTGCTCACCGCCCTCAATATCCTGGCCGTCGAAGTCTGGGGACCGCCGGACGTCACCCCCACCCACGAGATGGCCCGAATTCAAGCCTATGTCTGCCCCATCGTTCGACACTCCATGGAGTTCCTCGCTTCCAAAGAGGCGTCGCAACTGGACGGCATTCTCTTTCCCCATACCTGCGATTCCCTGCAAGGGCTGGCAACTGTCCTCACCGACTTCGGTCCCTGGGACAAACCGGTTTTCCACTTCACCCACCCCAAAGGCCCGCTGGACTCCCCTCGAAGAACATTCCTTCGCAAAGAATTTCAGCACCTGGCAACACAACTTGAAGAATGGACCGGGGAGACCCTCACCTTGGAGAAGCTGAGAGACGCAATCGCCCTCCACAACCACCTCGATTCGCTTCGGGGAACACTCCTTGAACCGACCGGGCAGACCCTGGGTCCTCTCCAATACGAGTTGCTGCGCCGGGGAGAGTTTCAGTGGCCTCAGACCTGGCTTGAGGAAATCCAAGAGGCCCTCGCCGGGGTCTCCGTGGACGTCTCAAAGGAAGCAAAGGAAGGTGGGCCGGCACGCCTCCTGGTGTCCGGCATCGTCCCCGAGCCGCAAGGCATTTTCGAAGCCCTTCGACAGGCCGGCGCCATCCCCGTTGCAGACGACTACGCGGCCATCGGGCGCCGAATCTGCCACGTGGAGAATCTCCCCGATGACCCCTTTGACGCCCTCATGGCACGCTACGAAGCGCTCCCTCCGTGCCCAACCCGTGGGGCCTCCGTCGACCGCCGAATTGGGTGGCTTTTAGAGCGCGCCCGAAGTGCCAAGGCTGAGGCCGTACTCCTCCACAACATCACCTTCTGCGAACCTGAGATGTTCGACCTTCCCCACATCCGACGAGAGTTGGCAGCGCAGGGTTTGCCAGTGCTGTACATGGAAACCGAGCTGGGAGGAGAGCTCTCCGGTCAACTCGCCACGAGACTGGAAGCCTTCGTAGAGATGGTCCTCGACGCCAGGAGGAAGGGATGATGCTCAGGAGAATGCAATACGAGTTCATGAAGAACGCCGGGGGGACCTTCCTCACCGGGCTGCAGCGCTATCAGGCATTCAAGAAGCGAGGGAAGCGGGGTGCCAGACCCCCTTTTGGACCTCCCCTTGAGTCCGTGGAGCGCCTCAAAGAGATCATGACCCGCTACTACTTCACCGGTCGTTACGCAGACGGGGCTGTTCCAGTGGCCTGGGTCACCAGCGGCTTCCCCTCCGAAGCCCTCGTCGCCCTGGGGTACCATCTGGTCTATCCGGAGAACCATGCGGCCTTGTGCGGTGCCAGACGAAAAGGGGGGAAGATGTGCGGGGCAGCAGAAGAGTTCGGCTACCCCAGGGACATCTGCAGTTACGTGCGCACCGACCTGGGTTCGCTGCTGTCGAAGAAGACTCCTGTGGGACGCCTCCCGAAGCCAGACCTCCTTTGCTGCTGCACCAACATCTGCCAAACCGTGTTGTACTGGTATCGAGCCCTGGCAAAACACCTCGACGTCCCATTGGTCATCATCGACACCCCGTTCATCTATGGAGAGGCCCCCACACACCACCTCGAATACGTCCGAGGGCAACTGGATCAGTTCATCGAAGTTGCCGAAAGAATTGGCGGGAAAAAGCTCTCTCCAGAGCACTTCGTGGACACCGTGAAGAAAGCCCAGAGGGCCAGCTCGCTGTGGGGAGAATGCCTGGCCACAGGCAAAGCAAAGCCCTCCCCATGGTCCGCCATCGACAGTTTCTTCCACATCGCCCCGGTGGTCACCATTCGAGGCAGCGACGAATGCGTGGACTACTACCAGATGCTCCTCAACGAGCTCACCGAGCGAGCCCGGAAGGGGGTGGGTGCCATCGACAACGAGCGCCATCGCTTGCTGTGGGACAACCTTCCCATCTGGTTCCTGGTGCGAGACCTGGCCCTTGCTACCGCGGAACGAGGATTCCAGTTCGTCTGCGCTACCTACTCCAATGCGTGGGCCGAAGCAGGCTCGCAGATTGATCCATCAACCCCCCTCGACTCCACCGCAAGAACATACACCTCCGTGTATCTGAACCGGGACCTCGACAACCGCACCCGCTCCCTCATCCAGTTGGCTCGGGATTTCGACGCGGACGGCGCAGTGTTGCACTCGGATCGCTCGTGCAAACCGTACTCGGTGGGTCAAGTGGACGTTCGAAATCGTCTCATGGAGGAAGAGGGGATCCGGGCCATGCTCCTGGAAGCGGACCACAACGACGAGCGCTCCTTCTCGAAGGAACAGGCCCTCACCCGATTGCAGGCATTCATGGAGGCCTTTGATGAGTAACGCAGCGTCAATCGGCATCGACATCGGCTCCACATCGTGGAAGGGGTGTGTGGTGGATTCCAAGGGCCGAGTCATGGCCAGCCGAATTCAAGAGAGCGACCCGAGAATCAAGGAGCAGACTGCCCGCCTTCTGGCGGAGTTGATGGCGGACACCGGGGCTTCGTCGCAGGTTCCTGTGATCGCCACGGGGTATGGAAGGAAACAGGTTGAGGCAACTCGTCAGGTCACCGAGATCACTTGTCATACCAAAGGGTGCTTCCACCAAACGGGGAAACCCGGAGTCCTCATCGATATCGGAGGGCAAGACACGAAGGTCATCCACATTGGGCCAAAGGGTTCGGTGCTGGATTTCCAGATGAACGACAAGTGCGCTGCTGGAACCGGACGCTTCCTGGAGGTGATCCTCCAGCGACTTCGAATTCCCTTAGACCAAGTAGGTCAACACATCTCCTCCAAAGGGGAAGGGGTCAAAGTCTCCTCTACTTGCACCGTTTTTGCCGAAAGCGAAGTGGTTTCGCTGGTGGCCCAGGGTGCCCGGGTGGAAGCCATCGCCAGGGGGGTCTTAGAAGCCCTCGCTGCCCGAGTCTCTTCCCTGGCCGGAAAGGTCCCGGAACAGCTTCCCCTGTTCATGAGTGGAGGGGTCGCTCTGAATCCCGCCATGGTGGCAATCCTCGCCGAAGCCCTGGGAAGACCCATCACCGTATTGGACAATCCACAACTCGTGGGGGCGCACGGAGCTGCGCTGTCCGGGGGGGGCTGATTGCCCAGAAATGCCTGTTCACTCCGCCCGGGAGTCTGTTATGATGGAAAGGATGCACGGTTCGCACCGGATGTAACAATCGAGGCCTAGTTTTGAACCAGGAACGAGACAGCGAACTCCAGGAACTGAGGGACGCACTGAAGAAAGTCGTCGGCCGCAACCGGCAGTTTGAGCTCATCCTTGACGCCCTGCCGGCGATGGTCTTCGTCAAGGACGTCAAAGGACGATTCCTGAAGGTCAACCGAGCCCTTGCGGAGGCCACTGGAGTGCCGGCAGAGGAGTGGATGGGAAACACCGTCTTCGACCTCATGCCCGAGGAGCGAGCACTCGAGTACGACAAGGACGACAAGGCGGTACTCGACAAACAGCGCCCCCGTCGCTTCATCATCGAGCCCTTCCCCGGTTCAAACGACAAAGAACGGTGGGCGCAAACCCACAAGATCCCTTGGTTTGACGACGAAGGGTCGGTGGCAGGACTCATCGGCCTCTCAGTGGACGTCACGCAACTGGTGGAAACCGAGCGAGCCCTCAAAGAGAGCGAAGAGCGTTACCGCCGCCTGTTTGAAATTGCCCCGGTGAGCCTTGTGGTGGTTCGGGACCAGTCCATCGTGGACATCAACGCCTCAGCCATCTCCCTGTTTCGAGGGTCACGCACCAGCGAATTCGTGGGAAGAAACTACCACGAGATGCTGCACCCCGATTTCCAATCCCAGGTAGAAGAGGGATGGCGAAGGACTTTTCTTTACGGGCAAACCGCCACAGTCAACAACCAACTCCTCGTGCGCCGAGACGGTTCGGTGTTCAAAGCCGACCTGCGCGGCATCCCCATGATCGAGAAGGGGGAAACCCGGGCCTTGATCACCATCGTCCCAGTCGATTAGAAAAGAGCCGGGCACCTGACCACCCTACTTGGCGAGAACGTGGAACAATCCCAATGGCCCCGTCTATTTTGCCATCGGGGTTAGGTCGAACCATGGTTGTTTCCCGGCAGGCATACCCCCATGCACCACGCCTCGCAACAATCAACCGATGTGGGGCGTACCGGTGCCATCGGCCAGGAACCCACTGCTCTCTCGAAAGGCGTTGCTGAAATGGTGGCCTCCTGATAAGGATGGACGCTCGGAGGTGGCGCGGTGTTCGACGCTCAGCATTTGGAATTGTGGGGGTTCTTCTGGGTCGTGGTGCTGGCGCTCCTGGCGCTGGACCTGGCGGTGTTCAACCGCAAAGCACACCAGGTGTCCATTCGAGAGGCCGCTATTTGGAGCCTAGTGTGGGTGGGCCTCTCGCTGATCTTCGGGGGGGCCGTCTGGTGGCTGCTCGGCAAGGAGCCGGCGCTGGAGTATCTGACCGGGTACGTCATCGAGAAGACGCTGTCGGTGGATAACCTCTTCGTTTTCCTTATGATCTTCCGCTACTTCCGAGTGGAGCCCCGCTACCAGCACAGGGTGCTCTATTGGGGGGTCATCGGTGCCATCGTGCTGCGTACACTGATGATCGTTGCCGGAGCGGTGCTCGTTTCGCGTTTCGAGTGGTTGCTCTACATTTTCGGGGCGTTCCTGATTTATACAGGCATCAAGTTCGCGCTGGACAAGGGAGCGGAGGTGGACCCGCAGCACAACGTGGCCGTGAGGTTGGCGCGTCGGATTTTTCCATTGACACCGCAATTCCACGGCCAGCACTTCTTCGTCAAGCTGGACGGCCGGAGGCTGGCCACGCCCATGCTCCTCGTGCTTGTGACCGTCGAGTTCTCGGACGTGCTCTTTGCCGTCGATTCGATCCCGGCCATCTTCGGCATCACGCAGGACGCGTTCATCATCCTGACCTCCAACATCTTCGCCATTCTCGGCCTGCGGGCGCTCTATTTCCTGCTGGCGGGCATCATGGACAAGTTCATCTACCTCCAAAAGGGACTGGCCGGAGTGTTGACATTCATCGGCGTGAAAATGCTCATTGCACACTGGGTGCATGTGAGCACCGAGGTTTCGCTGGGGGTGGTCGCCGGCATCCTGGCAACAGCAATCGTTGCCTCCGCACTCACAAACAAGAAAGAAAACCCGAAGCGCTAGCGTGAAGAACGCTCCGTCCCCGCTGTCCCCCTCCGTCCCCACAATGCAACTCATTTGACAGCCGGAGACTGGTGTGCCTTGCTGGATTCTGGACACCTGGGGGGGCAAACGTGTACGATTTCGCCTCGAACTCAACACGGGGAGTTTTTAATGACAGACAGACATTGCATTTCGGCTTTGCTCGTGCTCTTCGTTTCTGTGGGAAGCCTGTTGGTTTCGTGCCGCAGCGATTCCAACGGCGCGCAGACAGCGGACATTCCTGGCCACAGCGACGCGGGGGGCGACCTGTCGACGGACGCACAACAAGACCTGTCGGCAGGTGACGTCGCTTCCGACACAGAGCAGTTTCCCGGACCTCCCACGGGCCCGGTTGAGAATCCGGACCCACCCCCCCGTCCACGCAACCACCTGGGATTCACCCCGCCAGAACGCCAACCCGACGGAGAGATTCCCACCGAAGCCGAGATCGCCGAATTCACCCGGACAGTGACTGGGTTCTACAAGGATACTGCCTACTTCGACTGGGTGTTTCGAATGACCCATGGATTGGACAAGGGTCACGACCCGAACATGATGCCTTACAAACTCTGGTGGCAGGACGAGGGCATGCGCATGGAGGGGGACACCCTGATTTTCGACCACCGCAACCACGCAGAGAACATTGCAAAACGCACTGTGAAAGTGCTGGACGGGGCAGCTTGTGGCTATCTGCTCACCGGTGACAAGCGGATGGCGGAGGTGGCTGCTTCACTGATGCGGGGAATGGTGGCGCTGGCGCTGGCATTTGATACCGAGCGGGACGATCCACAACACAAGTACCTGCAAGCGCGCTCGGTGTTTACACACGATCACAGCTACGAAGTGGACGGCCGCAAGGTGGCGGTAGAGTACGGAGGCACCCACGAAGCCAAGTTCAAATGGAACGTGCACTCCTTCGAGATCACCGACAACTCGGAATACGGGACGGTGTGGGTCAACAACATGCGGTCAAAGGATGATGTGCCGTACATGTTCCACAGCCTCGCTGTGGCTACCAGAGTGTGGTACGAAGCCGAAGACGAGGACCTGCGTGAGGCAGCAAAGCTGTACATTGAGTACATGCGCGGGTTCGCCCAGAGCGTCGTGGACAACGACTGGTACATCCTCACCCGGTACGAGGATGGACTCGCTTCCATTCAGTTGGATACGACGAAGGGCGAGAGCGTACCGGCTGACTGTGGCAGTTTCGTGCATTGGGAGATGCTCTTTGGACCCGACGCCGAATGCAACGCACAACTCGGTGCCGCGTTGGCCGGATACGGATACCCCTTCGACAGGAACCACTGCAGCTACGGTGAGGCTGGTCTTGAATTCGAGGAGGTCGCCGTTGCCGGAAACTGGTTCAATCACAACATCTACAACTACTTTCATATCGCGGCCCTGAGCACTGCGAACCTCTGGGGACACGACTACATCGCTGAGAAACTCATGGTTGGATTGATTCGTCGCCTGGAACGCATGCGGACCGACCCGGATGTTCCCAACAAGGATCATGAGGAATTCGAATCCGATTCGGCGGGGTGGCTGCTGGCGGCAGCAAGCCAAGGGTACCCAATCAACGCCCGTGAAGCTCGCCATATCATGAAGTGGTATACCGAATCTGCGGACTGGTACCTTCAATGGGAGCACTGGGACCCCTGGACCAGCATGGAGGATGGGGAGCATCTTGACAGCTTTAAGCCCCCTCGTTGGGTGATGGTGGATGACGGCCAAGGAGGTGAGCGCAAGAAGTACCACATCCGTCCAGTGGAGATGCCCTACCTGTTCGAGTACTGCAATTCCCCGCTGCGGGCTGAAGAGGGCGTCCGGTTCATCGACTGCGACGTGCTGGCCGATCCCAGTCGCTGGGGCGAATGACCCTCTGGGAACCGCCCGAACCTGGTGGATCGACCATAGGGGTCGGATCGACCATAGGGGTCAGACCCTTTCGTTTTTCCTTTTCCCCAATTTCCACCCCAAAACACCCCATTTCGCTGCATAGGGGTGTCGCGGTAGGGACTCCCGTTACCGGG
>CALFHQ010000073.1 GCA_937876385.1 uncultured Pseudomonadota bacterium | reverse complement strand
CATCCTGGCTGTACTCGATGGTGAGGTTCAAAGAGAACTCCATCGAACGGGTCAACGCCGTGAGAGACTCCACCCCGACCTTTGCCTCATCCACATGCAAGACCGCTGTCGCTTCCCTCACCGAGTCCAGGCGTGTTCGGAACTCTTTGACCTGTGCGCGGTCCACCGGGAGATACACCGACGCCTTGAACTTGCGGGAGCGGGTGTGCACTCGGGCCAGGCGCCGGGCCACGTCTCGCAGGATCATGATGGTGCTTCTGCGCTTGATGTAAGACCGAGTCTCCTCCTCCACATCGGCGATGAGCTTCTCGAGCACCTGTGACAGGGTGCGAGACTCCGCCAGAGCCGAGCGAAGTTCCTCTCGAATCTCTACCCGGGCGTTGCGGAAGGAGGCGGAGATGCGGTTCATGCTCTGCGCATAAGAACCCTCCACGGACCGTACGGCCTGGTCCACCGCCTCGGACAGCTCCTCCAACGTACGGCTCCACTGGGCCTCTCCAATGCCCCCAGTCTGCCGTGAGAGGCGCTCGGCCAATTCGGCGATGCGGGCAAAGCGATCCGTCTGTCCCTTCGAGAGTAAGGGGGTAAACAGGGACGGCATCGCCGGCGACGTCGCCCGTCGTAGCGTCAAGACGTGCTGCGCGGTTCGACTGAGCTTTCGAGTTCCCCGCGCCAGAGTTCTCTCAACTCCTTGCTGAGACGCGGGAGAACGGCTCATGGCCACCAATCGGGCCAGCTCCTGCTGGACCTTCCCGGAGAGCCGGAACAGGTACTCCCCCAGGACCTTTTCGGTGACGCCGTCCAATACGAAGACCTGGGCTTCCAACTCCTCTTCCAGCTCCAGGAGAACTCCTCGCCTGCGAACCATGGAAGCATTCTCGTCCAGGAGGGACTCGGCTTCCAATTCATCCAGTGCTGCGGGCAGGGCCAGGATACGACGCGTGTCCTCGGACTTGAACAGGCTGATGTCCGACATATGCTTGCTCACCGCATCCAGAGTCACCATGTACTCGGTGAGCGCCTCCATGTGGCTGGGCAGAACATCGTCTTCCCACTGGGGTGAGTGCAGCAGCACCAGGGTTTGACCGGTGAGGCGCACGCAGTCGTTTCTCAGACCGGCAAGCCCCAGGATGACCTCTTCTTGCTCAAGGCTCGGGGAGTGTACACGCAGTTTTCGGTGCTCAGTCTCGCAGAGACCGCCCCCAGCGTTGCGACTTCGGTCGGTGACCTCCACGTAGATCTCCACCTCGTCCCCCGGGTCCGCATTGAAGCTGCTCACAGGAATATCTCGCTGAACCAGTGCCTGCAATCTTCCCTGGGGTCTCGCCAGCTCGATGGAGTTCCAGCCGTCGTCCAATCCCTCCACTCGATACCGAAGGAGAATCTCCGACAGCGATTGGTCATCCTGCGCCTGAACGAGCACGGTCATCGACTCCGCCGGTCGCAACACCGCCTCAGCGTCCGGAGAAAACAGGGTGCACGTCGGCGCAGCATCCGGAATGGCCGTCAGCCGCATCGCCCCCACCTGCCAGCTTTGACCACCGGTAGACGCAATTTGAATCCCGCAGTCGGCGACGATGGGAATGCTGGCCTGGAATCGACGGCTCAGGTGGTCCCCCGGTTGAAGCTCTTCAAAAGGGAGCTCCCGGGATCCCTCCAACGAAGTGAGAACCAACACAGGGGAAGGTCTGGCCGTGCCCCCTTCGCACACAACTTCGATGCGACTGCCCTCGATGACCTGCACCGCAAGTCCCCAAGTCACAGCAAAAGGAGCTTGAGGAAGGTAGGGAGGAGGGAGGACTCGAACCTTCACCACGTGGCATGGGGGAGGAACCTCTTCTTCGGCTTTCACAATGGGTCTCGACTCGATGACCGAGGTGGGGGGCAATCCCACTTCACGCTCCCCTCGGTCGGTGTTCAGAATGCGGGCCAGACCGGACTGTACCCGCTCTGGAAATGCCATGGCAGCAAAAATGGAGGCGCTGGCCACAAGCAGGAACGCCACCGTGATGCGGAAAAGCCGTCCCATCGGTGCTACTTGAGCCAGCGATACCGAGTCGAGATCCCTCTCAGCGTTCTCCATGACGGCGCTCAGCAGAGTGTCAGCCTCGTGGGAGTCTTCAATGACGGAGGGGGGCAACGTCAAGGCAGTTTCCAGGTAGGTCTCTCTTCCCAGCGCTCGTTGGATTCGTGAGAGAAAGCGTCGGCGTCCGAAATCCCGAGCCAGGGGAAGCGCTATCCAATAGATCGCTGCCACGGCCGCCAAGGTGGAGAGGAGCGCTTTGCCCATCTGGACCACAGCGGCCCCACCCAGGCGAGGGGCGATGAGGATACTTAAGTCGACTACGAGAACCGTTGCGAGGAGGATGGTCAGTAGACCCGACAGCACGACGACAAAGCCGTGGCCTACCTGTAACAGGTCAAGCCGACGAGTCAGTCTGCGAAGTCGGTTGTCCATCATTCATGCGACCTGGGCGCTGGACCCGGCTGAAACCGTTGGCTAGGGGAAGGGAGCCATCTCCGGTTCTCCCTCCTCCGGGGGCACTTCTTCCCCCTCTGGAGGTACTTCACCTTCGTCAACGTACTCCCCCTCAAGGGGTGCTTCTTCGTCAACAGGTTCCCCGTCGATGGGTTCTCCCCCTTCCAACTCCTCGTCTGAAGGGAGTTCGTCGTCTGCGTATCCCTCTTCCGGTTCGTCGTCCGAGTATTCCCCTTCAGGCAATTCCTCGTCGTACTCCTCGTCCCCAACGGCGGGCTCCTCTTTGTCCTCTCCGTCTTCCTTGACCGCCCCGGGCTTGCCCCCCTTCCTGGCGTTCATCTCCTTTCGAAGAAGGTTGCGCTCTTGACGCTTCTTCAACTGCTCCGCCCGCTTCTGGGCTGCCTCCCGGCGCTGGTCGAAGAGAGAACCCTTCTTCTTCGTGTCGGGGGTCTCTCGGTCAGGTTGGAGCAAGACCCCATCTTGGGGCTTCGGGTTTGGGGTGCGAAGCTTCGGGGTAGGCAATGCTTCCTTCTTCCGCTGGGTTTCGACCTTCTTCTTCTGCTCCAGGCGGCGCGTCTCCTCGGGAGGAAGCTGTCGGCTGCAACGAGGCTTGGAGAGGCTTCCCTTGCAATGCATCCAGTAGTACCCATCCGCATCACGGGAACGTTGCCACTGCCGATCGAACTCCAGACCCTGTCCCAACTCCTTGTTCTTTGTGACGACCTCTCCGTCAACGACCCGCTTCTCGTCGAAGTAGTCCGGGCTGAAGGCGAGCTTCGTC
>CALFHQ010000072.1 GCA_937876385.1 uncultured Pseudomonadota bacterium | reverse complement strand
GTCGCCAGACGGCAGTGGATTACAGTGGCTATGTAGGTACAGAGAAGTCAGGGACGGGACCGCAATAGCAACTCAAAGGCCACTGCGTTTCGTCACTCCTATTCCTTCAGTTCATTCTCCACCAAAGTCCCTATCGCTCCCAGGAACTCTTCTCGCCCCAACTGCGAGAAGATTCGACCGCGTTTCAGGTAGATGAACTCCTGAAACTCTCCTCCCCTCTCCTCGACACTCTTCTTGAAGGCATCCACGGCCTCTTGCTTGTAGATGTGATTCATGGTGGCGAAGAGGGTGACCTTCTTCCCAGTGAAGTCATTTTTCTCTACGAAGCTCCACAACGGAGCAGCGGGCCATCGCAGCCAAATCGGAGCACCCAGAAAGACCGTGTCGTAGCTGGACAGGTCCACCACATCGGGGGAAATCTCGCAGCGGTCATGGTTTCGAGCAGAGCTGGCCGCATGCATGAACCCCAGGAGGTTGAGCGGGTAGTCACACGCCTTGATCTCCACGAGGTCGGCGTCAAAGGTTCTCGCCAGGGCTCTGGCCAGAGCCTGGGTATGACCATTCCTTGAAAAATACACGACAACGGTGCTGGCGGAACTGCCGGAAGTCCGCACATACGAATCACTTTCGAAGTGTTCAGCGTCCTTTTGTACCATGAAGACAAACATGAACACCGACACTGCCCCAAGAACCAGGATCAGTCCCAACAGCGCTTTCCAATACCATTTCAACCGACCCAGCCACTTGAACACGGGCTCCTCCTTGTCTCTGCGACTCCAAAACGGCGTCTATCCTATCGGCCCACAGATGGAACGTCCAATTGGATTTTGCCTTGACCCCGCCAACCGTTGGGTGCACGGTGTCGATGCCCAACCAATCGAACCCGCCAACCGGGAAAGGACTTGAACTCATGGCCGATGCGACCCCAGCTTCCTCTTTCCAGATACCTGCCGAATTTGTTGCCCTGCTTCCTGAAGCCGTAGACAACGGCACCTTTGCCCGACTCGTCCTGTCCATGTATCGGGGAAAGGAGTCCGAACTGCAACGCATCGACGTTCGCCTGGTAGACATTCAAGATGTGCCCCACGCCTCCTTCGTTCTCCACTACAAAACCCGTGACATCACAAAGAACCACCTCGCCTCGGAGATTTCGAACCAGGTCGTTGAGGCACTCTCGGGTGGCTTCCGATGCGCCAACCTGTTTCTTGCCGACCGAGAGGTGGAGCTGAGATTCAGCAGAAAGGGAAAGGCCCGGATGCTGACGAAGAAGGGGCTTGCGCATGCGCCGGAGGATCGCACCCACAACCGCACAAAGAACCGACTCCTGTCCAGCAACACCCCCTTCCTTTTCGAGCTGGGTGTTGCCGACAAGGCGGGAAACATCCTTCCCTCCATGTCGGACAAGTGGAAGCAGATCAATCGCTTCCTGGAGCTGTTTGACGGGGCTGTTGGCGAGGCCGGCCTCATGGAGCGTGACGCCATCCAGGTGGTGGACTTCGGCTCCGGCAAGGGGTACTTGACCTTCGCAGTGCACAGCCGCCTCACTGCCCTGGCTTCCGGAAAAGCATCCGTGGTCGGTGTGGAGTTGAGACCCCAGTTGGTAGACAACAGCAACGCCATTTCAAAACGTCTGGGGCTCTCCGGTTTGTCTTTCTTCGCTGGTGGAATCGACGGCTACGATGCAACCCCCATGGACGTCCTGATTGCCCTCCACGCCTGCGACACC
>CALFHQ010000071.1 GCA_937876385.1 uncultured Pseudomonadota bacterium | reverse complement strand
CTGGATATCCCATACCTCACCGCCCCTTACCCCGGCGGGGGAAGGGTGGCGAAGCGACGCTTCGCCAGCAAGGGGGGCTAGCAGGCTACCAACGAACGTCCCCTGGAAAGGAAGGACCCACGGATTGAGCCTACTCGACCACTCCCACGATATTCCCATCGATGGCGGTCATGTGGATGGCGATGGATTTTGCGTCGAAAATGCCAAGCGGCGTGGTGTTGATATCGTTTGGAGCCAGGGCTGAGAGAAGGGTCTTGATGGTTTCGGGGGTGAGCCCCAGGTCGGCAAAGGTATCTGGTGGAAGCGCATCGATGGCGTTGTTCAGGTCCGTTTCGGTGATGGCACCGGCTAGGATTCCATCAAGGGCCACGATTTCCCCCCCGACCTCGGTTACGGTTCCTATAAATCGTACCATGTACACTGTCAACTGAAGGTCCACTCCTGCGGCAAAGGGGATGGAGAAGGGCATCACCACATCGGGTCCACCGGCGGTGATGACGTTGCCGTTCAAGGTTGCCGGGAGGCTTACCAGGGGCTCGCAGGAGTCCTCCAGGATCATGGAGGGGTCTGCCCGGTAGTCGCATGTCTGGGTCTGGAAATCGCACCCGGCGTTGGCCCCATCCAGCGCACCGTTGTAGATGGCCATGATGAGGTTGTTTCCCACTCGGTTTCTAAACTCGGCTAAGAGCATCACGTCTCCCCCGGCAACGGAGCTTGCCAGCGGGTCGTTGGCAAAGCCCCCCAGCGGTCCCAGGGTATTGTCGAGGCTTCCGTTTCCGTCCACATCCAGCGCTTCCCCTTCGGCGTTTCCCTCGGGAATCATCAACGTCACGACCTTCACAGCGTCCTGGAATTCCGGGGTGCAGACACAGCCGGTGAGATCCCCCACACACTGTCCGTCCACGCACACATCGCCGGTAGAGCACTCCTGGCCGTCGTCGCAGGGTTCCCCGCTGCTGGGAGCAAAGACGCATCCAGACGCCGGGTCGCAGCTATCGGCGGTGCAGGGGTCGGCGTCCAGGCACTCAACGGTTGTACCCACACAGTTTCCGTCGATACAAGCGTCCCCGCTGGTGCAGGCGTTCTGGTCATCGCAGTCGGCGACGTTGAACTGGTAGCTGCAATCGCCGGTTTCGGGGTCGCAGCTATCGTCGGTGCAGGGGTTGGAGTCGTCGCAGTCGGAGACGGCTCCGATGCAGCAGGGGCTCTGGTTGGGGAGGTGGTAGCAGCCGGTTAGGGCGTTGCACAGGTCGATGGTGCAGAAGTTCATGTCGTCGCAGACCTTCTCTCCAGAGGGAATGCAAACGCCAGCATCGCAACTCCCGGAAGTGGCGCAGAGGTCGTCGGCCTGGCAGCTTCCTCCGGTAAAGGGTTGGTGGACACAACTTCCGTCCACAGAGGAGCAGGTGTCGGCGGTGCAGTCGTTGCCGTCATCGCACAGCGTGATGGGTGCGTGACCTTGGCAGGCTCCAACGAAGCACATGTCGATTGTAGTGCAGGGGTCACCGTCGTCGCAGGGAATTCCAGACAGTTGAAGGTGGTGGCATCCAACAGTGGCTGGGTCGCAAAGGTCTACCGTGCACGCATTCCCATCATCGCAATGTGCGTCGCTGGCTCCAACGCAATCTCCATCCTGGCACGTTCCTCCCATTGCGCACTCATCTTCGTAGCAACTGGAACCGTTTGCCTTGAAGGTCCAGGAGTTCCAACTGTTGTCGGGGTCGCACAGCTTGCATTGGTTGTCGGTTATGGCTCCTGCTTCGAAACAGACACCGTTGATTCGGCACGTTCCAGGAGCGGGCTTCCACTGGCAGAAGCGGTCTCCGTTGTCCGAATCGACGCAACTATCCACGGTGCAGTCCTGAAGGTCGTCGCAATCGGCATCGACGTCGCAGGCAACCACGGGTTGGTAGCCGTCGGGTTCGGTCTCATCGGACACGATGTCTGGGGGTTGGACATCCACGCCGCTTCCGTCCTCGTCCACCTCGCCGTCGGGGAGGGAGACATCTGCAAGCTCTTCAAGCAAATCGTGAGGCTCCTCGACATCCTTCATATCCACGTTCACGAGGTCGAGTTGTGAAGCCCCGTCGTCTCCTTGTGTATCGCCATCGGGGTTGACCTGGATATCTTGATTGGTCGTTTCCGAGTTCGAGCTGCACCCAGCGGTGAGGGACACGCCCAACACCATCACCGCTGCAAGAAGGGCCACACTGAGTTTTTGCGTGAGTATTCGGTTCATTGTTCCCCTCCTATTGCAGTGCGCCGTAGATGATGGTGTTTCCGTCGATGCGGCCTTCCCAGCCGGCTCCGTTTTGGACTCCGATTCGGATGACTGCGGTTCCAGGGGGAAGTCCCACGGAGTCACTGAGGTCAATTTCAGGCAGGGGGAAGGAAGCCAGGGGCTCTCCTCCTCCGAGCATCCCTTCCAGAGAGGGAACCAACTGGGCCATGATGAGGTCTCGAATCACCCCTTCCGAGGCGATGAGGTTTTCCTGGAGGATGTTCACTTCCATTTCGAAGTTGTCGATGGAGAGGATGGTGATGGAAATCGCTCCATCCGCTGCCCCGACTTCGACCCCCGCTTCGAAGGCCCCGAAGATGAGCACATCCATGGGTTGACCAAAGAGCTTCAGGGAAGCGGTGATTTTCAGGTCTGCCACATGCATGACGAGGTTTCCGGTGGGTCCACAATCGGAAGCCACGGGGGGCAACCAAGCGCTCACGAAGAGTTCGAGGTCGGTGATTCCGTACTGCCCCAAATCCACCCCACCCAGCATCGAGGGGGGCAACGGGAATTCCAGAAGACCGCCCCACCAGGCAGCATGAAGGATTTCGTTTAAGGTATCGTCGGCGAGGACCACTTCCATGGGAGCGACCCCGGGAATGACCAGGGTCTGGGTTCCCTGTCCGCATGCGACTCGGCCGGGAGTTCCCAGGTTTGAGTCAAAGGGTTCTCCCGCCGGCACTCCTCGCTCTCCAGGGTAGGAGCGAGCCCGCAGCGCGAGCCTGCCGCCGCTGCTTTGGGTGAACGTGGTGCTGAGGAAATCGCTTTCCAGGAACAGGTCCACTACGACGGGTTGTCCGGTTCCCGGGTCCACGGCACCGTCCAGTCTGGGAATGGCGAAGGACAAGTTGAAGGCGAGGGCCTGGAGGGCATCTGCCAGCATGGGTCCGAGG
>CALFHQ010000070.1 GCA_937876385.1 uncultured Pseudomonadota bacterium | reverse complement strand
ACCTCCTCGAACTCACGGGACGAATCGGAATCAAGAAGCACGAGTTCTTCCTCCCCATCACCGGCCCCATCTCAAGCACCATCCCACGCTGGCCGGACCGGGGTGAAGCGAAAGCCCTCCTCGATGAAATCCTCCCGGAGATGGAAGAGGTGGCCCGGCGCTTCGGCATGACCATCGATTTTCGACCCGATTTTCGACGATGGGGCTTTCCCCGGGAAGAAACTCTGGAGATGATCTCCACCGGCCAATACAACGTCCACCAACGAGACCTTCAATCCCGCTGCCAGGCTCCCGGATGGAACCTCTTCATCACAACCAACGGAAACGTCTACCCCTGCGACATGCCGGCAGTTATCGGCAAGGACAATCTGGTTGGGAACATCGAAAGCACCTCCCTGGTACAGGTGCTCCAATCAGACGAAATGCGTGCGTTTCAAGACAACGCCGGACATCACCCCGCCTGCCGGATGTGCGTGGGTCGCTACGAGGCTCTCCGATGACCCAGAGCCCACCCGCCTGGGGCACCATTCTGCAATGGGCAGCGGCCATTCGCCCCCACTATTTCAATTCCTTCTACCGCCGAGTGAGGGTCATCCGTGACGACCCTACGCCTGCGATGCCCGCAGTCACTGTGGACGTCACCCACCGCTGCGCCTTAAAGTGTCCCTTCTGCATCGCCGCTTCCACCCGGGAACATCGGGACATGCCGGTGGAGCTGTTCGAAACCCTGGCACGAGACCTAAGCGGAATCCACCGCCTCACCCTCATCGGAGGAGAGCCGGCCCAACACCCCCAATTCTCTCGTCTCCTTCAAGCAGCAAAAGAGTGCGCAACGGAAGTGGAAGTATTTACCAACGGCATTTTCCTGGGTGACAGAGGGGTGACAGGAGCTCGCAAGTCCCTCGAATCAGTCATCCAGCACCCCAACGCTGCCTGGCTGTCCCTGGTGCTCTCCGTGGATTCGGAACACCGCGACCAGATGCCCGCGGGACGCCTCTTGCGGGCCGTGGATACCCTCCTCCAGTTGCAGGAAGCGGGAGTCGCCACGGCCCGGTTCTCCATTACTCATCCAAAGCTCAGCACCGGTCAGTACCTGGACTCCAACACCGTGGCCGATGCCATCGCCGAAGTCTCACAACCCCTCGCCAATTTCTTCAAGAAGGGCATCGATGATGGCACCGTGAACCGCCACTTCTACTTCAACGCAGTGGTTCGAGGCTCCAACGATGGCCCCCTGACGCACACCGCCGACGAGTACCTGCGGCTGGAAGACATGGTCTTCTCCCCGGAACCCGCCTTCACCTTCGACGAAAGGGACAACCTCCAGAGTTTCTCCAATCTCCCCTCGGTGTGGAGCCGTCCAGCCCCTCCAGCAGCGCACTTGG
>CALFHQ010000069.1 GCA_937876385.1 uncultured Pseudomonadota bacterium | reverse complement strand
CCGATGGTCTCCCTGGATCTCAATTACTCCCCCCTTGATCGTTCCGCCACTTCCGCAGGCCTGCTTTAACTCTTTGGCGAGGAGCTTTAATTCCATTTCGCTCAGGGTCAAGCCGGTGACCAGAGACACTCCCTTGCCCTTGCGACCTTTGGTCTGCCTCTCCACCCGCACCCGCCCTGGAACAGCATTGCCACGGGTAGCCGGAACGTTCTTCTTCTTTCCGGGCTTGCATTGGCACTTGGATGCGGGTTTGCCGCAACGTGGGCAGATTCGTCCTTCGGAGCTGGTGTAGACCAGGCGAGAGTTGTCGTCGTTGAATCCCATCGTTTCTCCAGTCAGTTCCATTTCACGGATCGAAACGATAGCCTATCTGACGCACTGTCTTCAAGTGCTTGGGCGCCCTGGGATTCACTTCGAGTTTCCTGCGGAGGGATGAGACGAAGTTGTCCACGGTGCGCTCGGTTCCCTCGAACTGCCAGCCCCACACTCGAGTCAGGATGGCGCTTCGTTCGTAGGTCCGTCCAGGATTTCGCAACAGCAGGAGCAACAGCTCCAGCTCTTTGGTTGACAAGGTTACCGTCTCACCATTTCTAAGCACACGGCGAGCGCCTGGCTCCACAATGACATCTCCAAAGCGGACAGGAGGTTCTGTCTCTACAAAGCGCCTCTGGCGCCGCAGCATGGCCTCCACCCGGGCCAACAACTCGGGCAACTCAAAGGGCTTCGCCAGGTAGTCGTCGGCCCCCTCTTTGAGCCCCTCTACCCTCTGTTCCATGCGATTTCTGGCAGACAAGATGAGGACTGGAACGGGGTTTCCCAGGCGCCGGACTTCCCGGAGTATTTCAAACCCGGACATCCCCGGAAGGTTCAAGTCAAGGAGCACGAGATCCGGCTTGCAGGTCAGTACCTTCTCCATCCCAACGGTGCCATCCACGGCAATCTCCACCTGATACCCCTGGCGCAAAAAGGTTCGCGCCAGACCGGCCCGCAAGGTCTCGTCGTCTTCCACAATAAGCAGAG
>CALFHQ010000068.1 GCA_937876385.1 uncultured Pseudomonadota bacterium | reverse complement strand
GCGACGGCGCCACGGATTGCGACGATCCTGATTGCGTCCGGTACCCATCCTGCCTGGGAGAGAACGCTTGCCAGGAGGCGACTACTCTCTCCTGCGGCGAACAGACCGAGGGCGACACGTCCGGGGGGCCTCACAACTTCCTCAGCTACTCCTGTCTCGCAGGCTATCGCTGCCTGGGCCCCGAGCGGGCGTATCGCCTCGTGATTCCAGAAGGTGTGGAAGTGGAGACGTCGCTGACCCACGGCGAGGGGACCAGGCTCGACCTCTTCTTGGTGGGCGGAACTCTGGACTCTTGCGAACCGGGCGAGTGCTCGAAATACGCCTCCGGATGGTCCAGCCCGAAGGTCATCGAGTTCACGAAATCAGCGGGCGAAACCTATCTGGTCGTGGATTCGTTGTTGGAGGACCCTTCGACCTTCCAACTGACCGTGAGTTGCAAGGGACCGGCCGAGAACTGTACCAACGGAAGCGACGATGATGGCAATGGGGACATTGACTGCGAGGACTCGGCCTGCTTGACCCATGACTCATGCCAGCCATGCACCGACGAGGACTGCGTAAGCGAGGGTGACGTTCTGGATGTGCTCTCGGACATGGAACCTGGAGAAGACAGCTCTGCAGAAGTCCTGGACGAAGACCCAGACAGAGCGAGCGTGGAGCTTCCACCGGATTCGCAACCAGACCAGGTCGCCGAACCGAGTCCCGAGGCGGATAAGGCGGATCTCCTGAAGGCTGCGTCTTCAGGCGGCTGCTCTCAGATTCCGCTCCAGCGGTGCCACTCGGATCCGGGTCTGGCGGTGCTGCTTCTGTTGCTTGTCCTCGGTGCCGTGATCCGCAGAGCAAGAAGCTCCGCAACCCTCCCGTTGACTCCAACACCGTGTGCGAGATAGAATGGCGCTCACGGGTTTTCAGCCAACCCCCAAATCCTAGTGACGCAGCAGTGGAGTACTTTCATGGTGGCACCCAACGATGATTATTCAGCGACCCATTTTGAGACCCAGGAGATGTCTCCAAACCTTGATGACTGGCTCAATCAGGTGGGAGATTGGCTTCGAGAGTGGGGGGATAAGGAATGGGAAGAGCGCTTCCTGCGGGTCGGCGCTCGACATTTGAACGAGTTCGGGTACGACCCCTTTGGAATGTCCCCGGCAGTCATCAAGCGGGTCATTCCGCTGGTTCGCTTCTTCTACCGCAACTACTTCCGGGTCAAAACCCACGGCCTGGGGGAGCTCCCCACGAGCCGCATCATGTTCGTTGCAAACCATAGCGGCCAGCTCCCCTACGACGGCGCACTCATCGCCGCGTCCGTTGCCTTGGAGGGGCGTCCTCCTCGCATCGTTCGAAGCATGGTGGACCGGTGGGTTCCCGCCCTTCCCTACGTAAATCTGTTCATGTCGAGAATGGGGCAGGTCTTGGGTGACCCCGACAACAGCCGACGCCTTCTGCAGTTAGACGAGGCGACCCTGGTGTTCCCCGAGGGGGTCTCCGGAGTCTCCAAACTGTACCGAGACCGCTACAAGCTGCGCCCCTTTGGCGCCGGCTTCATGCGGTTGGCCATGGAAACAGACACCCCCATCATTCCGGTGAGCCTCATCGGAGCCGAAGAGGCCATGCCTGCCTTCCACAACTCGAAGATGCTCGCCCGCCTGCTGGGGGCGCCGGCCTTCCCAATCACCCCCACCTTCCCATGGCTGCTGCTTCTGGGACTTGTCCCCTACCCCGTGAAGATCCACATCCACTTCGGGGAGCCCATGCAATTTGCCGGGGATCCCAATGACGAGGATGATGTCATCATGGAGAAGGTTGAACAGGTTCGCGGAAAGATTCAATCCATGCTGGACCAGGGACTCAAGGATCGAGGACCCTTTCCCCTTTCTCTCCTGGGAGGTGCACGATGAGCAATGTCGTCGTCACCGGAATCGCCGGAACCCTCGGTCGCTTGCTGGCCGAGCGACTGCATCTGGATCACAAGGTCATCGGTCTCGACCGTCGAGACCTCACCAGAAAGCCCAAGGACATTCAGGTCTTCCCATACGACATCCGACGAAAGCGCTGCGAGAGCATCTTCCGCAACCGTCGCATCGACGTGGTGTTCCACCTCAACATGATGCACGACTTCTCCCGCTCCCAGCACGACCTCCACAGCTTCAACGTGGTGGGAACCAATCGCATCCTCGACTACGTCAGCCGTTACAACGTCAAGAAGCTCATCTTCCTGTCCACGGCCAACGTCTACGGCGCCAGGCCGGACAACCCCAACTACCTCACCGAGGATTCCCTGCTTCTCGGGGGGGAGACCTTCCCGGAGATGCGAAGTCTGGTCAACGCCGACATGCTCATCACCTCCTTCTTCTGGAAGCATCCCCAGGTAGAGACTGTCATCTTGCGCCCCTGCAATATCCTGGGCTCGGTGAACAACGGCCCCACGAGATACCTCTCCATGCAGCGCGTCCCCACCATCATGGGATTCAACCCCATGGTGCAAATCCTCCACGAAACCGAATTGGTAGAGTGGATGATCTCGGCCATGGAGCCGGGAATGCGTGGTATCTACAACATCGCAGGCCCCCCTGCGGTTCCCATCCAGTCGGTCATCGATTACCTCGGCAAGCCCCGGATGCCGGTGCCGAGTCCGGCCTTGAAGCTTCTCCTCCGGCGGGCATCCCAGTTCAGCACGCTGCACATTCCCACTGCAGAGCTTCAGTTTCTGCGCTACTCCTGCCTGGTAGACGATCAGCGGGCTCGAGCCGAGCTGAAGTTTCGCCCCAAGCTGACGGTGAGCGAGACCCTTGACCTGCTGAAGCGGTCACCGGTGTACCGCACCCCTCTGCCCTGAGGTTCGGCTCCAGGGTGCGCTTCGCCACTTGTTTCGATGGGGCTTTGTGTTGACATTTTGCGCACCAATTCATAGAACTGGGCGGGGTTGACGGTGTTCCCGGGACGTCAATCGGACAATCAGTTGGTTGTTGGAGGTGCGATAGTGGCCGAGAATCAGAAGGACGGGGGGGTGAAGAGCCCCGGTAGGCGGCGTTTCATGGGAACGATGGTGGGTCTCAGCGTTGCCTGGGTGGGTGCCATGCTATATCCCCTATACAAGTATGTGGCTCCCAGGGCCGCCGTGGATCCCTTTGGGAAGGACGGACTGGCCAAAGTCGAAGGGCTTACCGCCAGCGACGTAGCCCAACCGGGGACGGGGGGAAACTGCGGATTCGCCGGCGGGGGACTGATTGTCCTTCGAGACAAGCAAGGGGAATTGAAGGCGTTCAACTCCAAGTGCACCCACGCTGGCTGCACCGTAAGCTATCAGACCACGCAACTCTACTGCAACTGCCACGGCGGAACCTACAATCTGG
>CALFHQ010000067.1 GCA_937876385.1 uncultured Pseudomonadota bacterium | reverse complement strand
CCGCCGGAATCCTCGTGATGGCGGGATGGCCCGTGAGAAGTCGAAACGGTGAAACCATGGTTGACCCCATGTGCGGCACCGGAACCCTGCCGGTGGAAGCGGCCCTCATGTCGCTGGATGTGGCACCGGGGCTGGGAAGGGAACGTTTTGGTTTCGAGAAGTGGAAAGGACACGCCCCCGAGTCCTGGCGCCCCCTCATTCGAGAGGCCAAAAAGCGAGATCAGCGAGGGAAAGAGCGCACTCCATCGATCTGGGGGTTCGATTCCGATCCCGGCGCCATCACCGCCGCACGGCAAAACGCCCGCAGGGCAGGGGTGGACCACCTGATTCAGTTTGAACGCCGGGAACTGTCCATGGTGAGCCCCCCCGAGGGAAGCCGCGGACTGCTCACAGTAAACCCGCCCTACGGGGAGCGAATGGGAAACAAGAAGGCGTTGGAGGGGCTCTATCGTCGTATCGGAGTGACCCTGAAAGCCCGCTTCCCCGGCTTTGATGCATTTTTGTTGACCGAACATGGCGAACTTCCAAAGCACGTTGGTCTGCGCGCTGCCTCTCGGCATATTGTGTACAACGGAACCATTGAGTGCAGGCTCCTTCACTACCCGATCCTCGAACCCAAGGTCGCAGAGTCTGTGGCTGAGGTCGAGGTCGGCGCCGAGGCCGAGGCCGAGCCAGCCCAGGTCTCGACTCGAGTGGAGGGGATTGATGCTGAGATGTTCACCAACCGACTTCGGAAAAACCAGCGCCGCCTGAAGTCCTGGGTGAAGAAGGAGAACATCTCGTGCTGGAGAATGTACGACGCAGATCTCCCCGAATTTGCCGTCTCCGTGGACACCTACGACGGTCGCCTCCACGTTCGGGAGTACGAACGCCCCCATTCGGTGGAACCCATGGTGGCGGAAGCTCGACTCCACGCACTCCTGGAGGAGCTCCAAGGCACCTTCCAAACCTCCCCGAAGGACATCTATGTCAAGCAGCACGCCCGACAAAAGGGGAAGCAGCAATACGAAACCATTGCCAACTCCGGGCAATTCTTCGTGGTGGAGGAAGGGGGCTATCGATTCCTCGTGAACCTGGCCGACTACTTCGATACCGGCCTCTTTCTCGACCATCGACCCATGAGAAAACGGGTGGAAGGGATGGTGGAGGGAAAACGCTTTCTCAACCTCTTCGCCTACACCGGCGCCGTTAGCGTCTTTGCTGCCGGAGGCAGAGCACGAACCACCACCACCGTGGATCTTTCCAACACGTACACCGACTGGGCTCGTCGAAACCTGGAGCTGAACGGGTTCGGGGGGCGAAACCACCAGGTCATTCGAGAGGACGCGTTCACCTGGCTGAAGAGCGACCGAGGCTTGTACGACGTAATCTTCGTAGACCCGCCCACGTTCAGCAACTCGAAGAAAATGCAGGACTCTTTCGACGTCCAGCGAGATCACGTACAGATGCTTCAACTGGTCGCAAGGCGCCTGGAGCGGGACGGGGTCATCCTTTTCTCCAACAACTTCCGTCGATTCAAGATGGACTTCGAAGCCCTCGAGGAGTTCGACATCACCAATATCAGCGCCGACACCGTTCCCCCCGATTTTGCCCGCTCCCCGAGGATCCACAACGCCTGGGAGTTGCGCTTCAAGAAGGGAGGGAAGTGATGAGAGGGGTGGCCCTGGTAGCCCTCATCTGGACCGCTCTCCTGGGTTGCACCGGTTGCTCCGGCGAGGACGGCGCAACGGAGGTCCTCGACACGGCGAATGAAACCGTCGGGGACGCAGTGGAGGATCGCGTGGCGGTGGAAGATGACCTCCTCAGCGATGTGCCCTTCGTCATCGACGACAAGGGTCGAGAAGACCCGGGACCCGTTGATACCACCGTGGCGGAAGTGTCTGCGGAAGTCTCCTTTGACCTCGACGACGATGACGCATACGGCCCCCTGGACCTGGATCCTCAATCTGGAATCTGCGGTAGGCACAGCACCGAACACCTACCGCTTCAAGC
>CALFHQ010000066.1 GCA_937876385.1 uncultured Pseudomonadota bacterium | reverse complement strand
TGCCGGCGACCTTCAGTTCACGCCCTTCTGAAAACCGCAACACCAAGGTCACCGGCTGAAGAGGACCTGGGCTGGACGCGCCCAACACCGGACACACCCCAACGTCGAGGTACTGCTCTTTTACCGCCTCAAACTGCTGCGGATCGGTCAAATCAACGGAAATGGACATAATTCCTCGCACTTTTGGCTCCATCCAGGGGGATGTTACATTTGCGAGGTACCGAAGGTCAAGACGCACCAGACGACTGTCTCCGGCACCCCAATTCTTGCCCCATGGTCACTCCCCCCTTACAATCATCCTAATCGTGAATCATAGCTCACGAAATGCTGCTGGAGGCCCCTTGCAACCATCCAAACCAAACCGCACCCCCATTGGGATTCTCTTGGGACTTCTCGTCCTGCTTCTGGTGACTCCCACTGGACACTTGCTGGCCCAACCCACCCCCCCAAAAGCCGACTTTGAACAGGAAGTGACCGGCGGCGAATCCCTCTGGACCATCTCCTGCCACTACGCAGTAGAGTTGATGGAGCACTACAACAAGGAACAGAAGCGAGATCTCAAACCTGGGGAATCCAAAGAACTGCTTGAGCTGTGCATGAAGGATATGCGAGCTAAACCGAAAACCCAGGCCGACAGCCTGGCCCGCTGCATGCTCCACTCCAAAGACGTCTTAGGAGTCCTCAGGTGCGGAGAAAGCCGCAAAGCACGTCGCCCGTCCATCTACGAACAAGCCTGCGAACACATGCTGGGCCTCGCATTGGTGCTGATGGGGGACGATGGCAAGTTGGGCAAGGCCGAGTGGGGACGCCTCCACAGGGAGTGCATCCTCGACTACCACCGAAAGCCTGAAGGGGTCGCCCAGCGCATGGCCGAGTGCGTTCTCGATTCAAAGAGACTGGATGAAGCCACCCAGTGCGAGCGGCTTTTCCCCGTCAAGCTGGACCCCGGGGACATACCACTGACCGAAAAGCACGGCGCGCTCCTCTGGGAAGAAGCGTGCGAACACACCATCAAGCGGATCATCGCCGAAGGGGGTCCCGAAGCCTCCATATTGGACAAGGCGGAACAGGTACAGATGTCCGAGGACTGCAACGAACACTTCCAGGAACTGGAGAAAGACGAAGCCGACAAGCTGGCTCGATGTGTCCTGGCAGCACCCACTTTGGGAGCCATGGAGAAGTGCCCCGAGCGGATTGAACAGGGACTCCTCGACTCGGAACTTAACGCAAAGATCCCAGAGCCCAAAGAGCTCCAGGAAATGCCCATTCGAGAGCTCGTGCGGAGGGCCTGCGTCCATGTCGTGAAGGTCATGGGGAAGGAGTTGAAGCCGGGGCAGACTATCGACCCGAAAGATCAGGGAGAGATGGTGGATAGCTGTGTCATTTCCTCCCTCACCACAAAGGAACGAGAAGCCAGAATGAGAGCCATCTGCTTGCTCCAAGCCGAGAAACCCGCCGAACTGACCCGATGCGCCGAGATGGCCGACAATCCCTGGGAACAAAAGATGAACCCGCCAGAAAACGATATTCCAAAGAAGGAAGTGACGCCATGAAGCCGTCCAGCCACACCCTTTGCCTATTCACCCTGGTCGCCCTCTTCTCCCTCACCCTCTTTGGCTGCAACGACCTGTCCAAAAAGTGGAAAGAACAGGGAGAAAACGTCGGAAAATCTCTCCAGGAAGGAGGTGGCAAACTCCTCAAGAAAGCCGAAGAGGAGCTGCCAAAGCACGGAAGTCGAATCCTCGACAAAGCAGAGAAAGCTGCCGAGGCGGCCGAAAGTGGTGCCGATTTTCTGGAGAAGAACATCCAAGAACTGCAAGGAAACCACGCATCTTTGTTGCGAGGCATCATGCGCTCGGGGGATGGGGGCACCCCCATCGCAAACGGACACGTCTTTGCCCTGTCCCCCGACGGCTCCAGGGTTCTGGCACATACTCAAACCACCGGAACCGGGTCGGAGAACACCGGTCGATGGTCCCTCTCTGGACTCCCCAACGAAGGGCAAGTCGTCCTGGTGGGGTTCGTGGGAAACAACCCGGAACGAATCGCCGTCCTGGCCGTCTCAGTCGCCGGAAGAAACGAGCAGGTCGAAGGATTCATCACCCAATCCGGCCGGGAATCCTGGAACGAAACCGAAAGAAACGCCATGGAAGGCGCCTGGAACAAAGCTCCAGGCCATGACAAGGACTACCAAACGCTAGCCCAGTGGCTCCTCGCCACCACAAAACAAGCCGGCTCCAACGGACGAGCGCGCTAAACGCCAAATCAGCTTCCAGCTTCCAGCTCCCAGCTCCCAGCTCCCCGCTGCCCGCTGCCAGCTCCCTGCTCCCCGCTCCCCAGCCGCATTCCTTGCTTCGCAAAAACGGGGCTTGTATGATAGCCCCGAACTTTGACAAGAGATGCCATACATCTGACGACTTCGATTCTTGTGTGGAAACAGAGGTACCAACATGGCGCACATGATCCCCAGCACTCCTCCAGATCCACACCGCCCTGGTGGCAGGGGAGAACGAATCCTATACGACGCGTTCCAATCGGGGCTCGACGACCAGTGGTTCGTTTATCACGGACTGCACTACCTTGACGACCAAACCGCTGCCGAAGGGGAAGCGGACTTCCTGGTGGTGCACCGAGAGTTGGGGATGTTGGTCGTCGAGTGCAAAGGCCACGGCGTCAGGGTGGACGGCGAGGGGCGTTGGTTTCGGGAGACCAGCCACGGCGAGAAGCACATGAAGGAAAGCCCGTTCGACCAGGCTTCCAGAACCAAGTTCCAACTCATTGACGAGTTGCTTCCTCGGTACCGACGCCTGCTGTGCAAGTCGGACCCCCACGCACATTTCCCCCTCTTGATGGGGCATGCGGTGGCATTGCCGCTGTGCAACGCTGAACCTGGCGAGTTACCGCTGGAAGGCGCTCCCGAAATCGTAATGTATGCATCGGACCTCAGCGAAATCGCCAAATGGACGGAAGATGCGTTGCGTTTCTGGCATCGCAAAGAGAACCTGCACTTCGAGCCCATGCCAGCCAAACACTTCAAGAACTTCCGACGAAAAGTCCTGGCCCCGAAGTACCAAGCCATCGAGAATCTGGGCGCAACCCTCGAGGCCAATCGAAGCATCTTCGTGCGCCTCACCAACGAACAGTGTCGAGTCATCGACGGCCTCCTGGAAAACCCTCGAATCACTGTGTCCGGGGGGGCTGGAACGGGCAAGACGGTGTTGGCAGCTCACGCCGCCAGGGAATACGCCGAGGGCGGCCACTCCACGCTGTTCTTGTGTTACACGCGGGCCTTGTCGAAGAGCTTGGACATGGCAATCAACCAACACCATGATGTGAAAGTCGAGGTACGCCACTTCCACTCCCTCTGCTTCCAGGCATGCAAAGAACTGGGCGAGGACCCCAACGCACCGGGTCGAGAAGACCCAAAAGGTGCCGTACACTTCTGGAACGTGGTCATGCCGGCAAAGCTCAAGGAAGCCGTCGAGGCAAAGAAGATGCCCAAATTCGACGTCATCGTGGTGGATGAAGGGCAGGATTTCCTTCCCGAGTGGTGGGAGGGCATCGAAGGGTTGCTGGGAGGAGGCGAACATACGCACCTGGTGGTCTTTCAAGATCCATCCCAGGACATCTTCCAACGGGACGCCACTCCCCAAAACCGGGGATTCGACTATCACCTCCGGGACAACTTCCGAAACACCCACCAGATTGCTCGATTTGCGGCCAAATTGCTGAACATCAACGTGCCACCCCACCCGGAATGTCCAGACGGCCCCGAACCCGAACTGCTGCAGCAGAAACCAAATCCGGAAGGCCCAAAGCAGGTAGCGGAAATCGTCCGGGACCTGACAAAAGAGCAAGGGGTGCACCCCAAAGACATCACCATCCTGACCCCCCACTCCCGACCCAACAGTTTTCTCGCCGGTCACACTCACATCGCCAATCTAGAGTTGGCCTCTGACCCCATGGACAGAGCCGGAAAGATCCTCCACACCAGCATCGGCGCCTTCAAAGGGCTCGAATCCCCCGTGATAATCGTCGCCGACCTCAAATCCAACGACGATCGCTCCAACCCCCACGCCCAATACGTCGCTGCCTCCCGGGCAACTCAAGTGTTGTACTGGTTGGAGTTGGAGTGAGAACCTATGGGACACCTGATTGCCATCGGAGATATTCACGGTCACATACACCAACTTGAAGAACTTCTTGCACAGATCGACCCGCAAAAGGACGACCGCCTGGTCTTTCTCGGGGACTACATCGACTGGCGACCCGATGCCTATGATGTTGAGTGCCGATTCAAGTAAATTCAGCAAGGCCGTCACAAGAGTCAATGTGGGGAATTGATACCGGGTGGGAAGATCTGTTACAGTTCTTCCATCTGGACCGAACAACGTGTGTAGGGATTTGACGACAACTTTCCAGAAGGAGCGGGGCAATGGTGAAGACACGTGATGCTGGACGCAAGGCCGTTGAGGATGAATGGGCAGCAAGAGAGGACCAGAAGAAGATCAAGAAGCTTCGACAGGAGCGACTCGAACTGCAGAAGAAGAGAGAACAGGAAGAAGCGGAAGAAGAGCGGAAGAAGCTCAAAGCTCAGCACTGGCTTTGCTGTCCCAAATGTGGACATCCCATGCAGGAAGAAGGACTCGCGGACATCGACGTGGATGTGTGCACCTTCTGTGAGGGGATCTTCTTTGACCGGGGAGAATTGGAGCAACTGTTGGTGTTTCACAAGGGCCAGACACAACGCTCCTTCTTCCGTCAACTGCTGAAGTTGAAGTCAAAATAGAATCCAAACTGCTCAGAGCATTGCAACAGATGACCGATGGTGGCCAGTTGACCAACGAACAGCTTGCGATACGGCTTGACTATCGTTGGATTTGTTCTGGTGTCCCCGACTTTTCAATATCCGATACGTCGCTGCCTCCCGGGCCACCCAGGTGTTGTATTGGCTAAAAGTTGGCGAGTAGCAGAAAGAGCTTGCTTCGCAGAGAATTGCACGAGAAGATTCGATGAATCCACAGTAGACAAGATGGACTTTACCGGAGAAGGGGGAACCGTGAAAAGAGAATCTGTCCTGCGCTCTGCTACTTGCCACCGCTTGGTTGTTTTGCTGCTGTTGGGAGGTCTGTTGACCCCCGTATTCCAAGGTTGCCAGCAATTTCAACCGGCAACGAAAGAAGAATGCGAAATGGCCATGGACCACGCGTTCGACTTGTACGCAAAAAAGGAACTTGGTGACACGGGCTACGGGTTGGTGGCTCGGGCAGCATCCGTCGGCGGCAAGTACCTCACAAAAGCCATGGGAGATTACCAGGACGCGGTCGGAAAGTGCGTCAGCAATTCCAGCAAGGCCGATGTGGCCTGTGTCTTGAACGCAAACTCCGTGGAAGAACTGAAAAAATGCAAGTGACCAGAATATGCATGGAGGGCTCAATGATTACACGCAATCCCGTCAATGTGTTCACAGCTATGGTCTTGCTTCTCAGCCTGACCTTCGCCTCATCGTGCACCAAGGACTCCCCGACGCAACCAAAGAACCAGGGAGCTTTAGACAAGACTGAATCCGGAACACCAACCCCGGACAATAGTGGCGACCTCTCGAAACTCACCGACCTGCTCAGACCGGATCAGATGGCCCTCCTTGAACGAGGTCCGGCGGTCCTGGATGTCGACCAGATGGCGCAATTGATTCCACCAGGCACCCGACTCCAAATATCGGTGGACCTTCGACCCTTGCAGCGCTCCGGACTTTCGAAGCGAATCATGGAGATGGTACCCTCCGAATCCCTTACTGAGTACAGGGAATGGATTCGAGATACCGGCTTCAACCCCATGGAGCAGGCGGTGGCCGGTGCAATTTGGGCTGATACCGATGACTACGAAGCCTTTGCCCATGTGGGAACGTCATCACGAGCTGTGGTGATTCTGAACAATGCCCCTCTGCTCGATCTACTGAAGAAGAGCTTGGAGTCGGAGGATGACGACGACGAAGATAGTGACCGAAAAGAGGGGGAATTCGCTGTATTCGCCCCCCTCTCCCCTCCGGTCCTTGAGAGTATTTCCGAGATGATCGAGGGCGACAAGACCACAATATACCAAAGGAAGCTGGGTTCCCAAGTCCTTCTGGGAGTCTTTGGGGATGCCAAGAGAATTGGCTACATCTACGCCTACCCCAAAGGTGTACTGCTCGGCATGATGGTGCCTTCTGATGACAAGCCCTTTGCCACAGCGGTGAGCAAGCTGTATTCCTTTGCAAAGGCGATGGACAATGCAGCAGTAAGTGGCCCCAAAACCGACGACGAACGCCACGCCGCCTTCATGCGCATCCCATACCCCGAGGGAGACGCAACCATGAGCATGGACGTGACCGACACCGATATCATGGCAGCGATGCGATTCCCCTACGGAATGGTGGGCGGACGGGAAAACATGCAAACCGCTGCCGACAACATCTGGATGCTGCGCTCCAACGCCAAACAACTCACCCAGGACATGATTCAGAAACAGGGAATCCCATCCAAATTCGGACCCTTGATAGAGCTGGTCCTGAAGAAGATCAACATCAAGACCGGACCCAAAAGCGTCCTTCTGGAGATGTCTCTCTCCCTGGACGATGTCGGCGACCTGCTCGATGCCATTTGAGCCACCCAGATAACCACCTGACCCATTTCACAACCGGACAGCGACGAAGTCCGCAATTCAAGACCCTACCGAAGCCCAATTCCGCATGAACAGCCCTTATTTGGGGGCACGTTGGTTTCTTCAGCCACATAGATGAGCACTTCGATGTCCTGGCGGAGTTGTTGGGTGAGGGCTCGCAGCTCTCGGCTGGCTCTGTTTACAAGCTTGTCTTGGACCAGTTTCACCAACTTGTTGAGTCTGGCAGCGACCATGTCTGCTCCCCAGAAGTCTGCGTCTCTGGCAAAACGACGAATCTCTCCCTCGGCTCTGTCCAGGGCTCGTTCGGCTTTGTCGAGCCAACCTTCGACCCTCTCGAGGATCTGGAGAGCCTTGAAGAGCCTCTCGGCGCCTGAGGCCGACAAAGTGGCAATGTGCGCGAGGTTCTCCGGGGTTGGATTGTCTCGGGCATCGAGCAGGGCCATTCGCAACTCAAGTGGAAACTCCTGCAGGGACTCCAGGTACTCCCAGAAGGCCGTCACAAACTCCAACTCATCCACCAATTCCCACGCCAACCGGGCGATTGTGACGTTGGACAAGACCGAACTGAGGGTATCCCCCCCTACAACCAAGGAAATGCCCTGGCACACCGCTGCCACTTTCCCCAATCCCTCAAAGAAATTTCGAACGACCAACAGGTCTTCGGCGTTTCCAGAATAGCCGTCCAAGTGGGTCAAGAGATTGCCCCTTTCCACGGCTTCAGTGGCCGACGCTACCCGGTCTCCACGACTCGGACCACAAGCCACCAGACACGCTAACACCGCAATCAACGCAGGAACCACAGTCATCCGTCTTGCGTTCAAACCAATCCTCCGCTACTGAGTTCGAGCTTGCGTGCGATTCTAGACCAGACACCCGCTGCAGGAAACCACAAACAACCCTTGCGATGGAGACCCTTCCCGGAAACAATAGAGAACTGAATGAGCAGAAAAGGAGTTTCGATGGATCCGTGGTTGGGTTTTGAGTTGGAGGCTGAGGGGTCTCACCGGTGGGAGATGGGGGAGGCCCGAGTCTGGTTGCAGGCCCGAGAGGGGGAATTGGCTGTGGCCATGCTGCGGGAAGGGGAGACAGGGACGGAGGAGGAGGTTGAGTGGAAGCGGTGGACGGGGATTGAGAAGATTGGAACGGTTCGTATGGTGCCAACCTTTCCCGACCGGCCGCTGGTGCTTCGACCCACCTCCAACGTCATGGTGAGTCCCAACAGAACCGTGGCCATGTTTGCTGCTTTGCCCATGGATGTGAAGATGATCCTCGAAGGGGACCAGGAGCTCGACTTGTGGACCGAGCACACTAAGGTGGTCAGCAACACCTGGTTTGGAGACACGGCCACCGGAGAACTTTGCTACAGCGTGCCCTGGGTCGAAGCCCTCACCCTCGCCGACCTCCCTGAACATCCAAACCGGATCATCTGCCCGGTATCCATCAGGAACACAAGCAGGGACGTCCTGACGGTGCAGCGGTTTTGCCTTCGAGTGGAACACCTCCGACTCTATCAGGGGGGGGGCGTCTGTGGAGCAACGAGGTCACAGTCACCTTCGTAGGGGGAGAAAAGATATCTGACGTCAAGTACGCAACCCAGAAGCCGAAGGTCGGATACGAACTCAGCCTTGTAGCGGAGGCCCGAGTTCCACCCACTCGAGGCAACAAGAAGCGCTCCTTCTTCGATCCCAGCAACATTCGCCAATACTTCTAGGGGGCAACCATGGAATTTCAATTTGCGGTGATCGACCTGCCTGAATGGCTGGACAGAGATCTGGCATTCAACCTCCTGAAAGTACTCGCCATCATCGCCATCGGTTTTGTGGTGCTGCGTATTCTGGCAGCGCTGACGGCCAAAATGGCGGGAAAGAAGCTCTCTCCTCAAGGTGTGATGGTCACCCGAAAGGTTGTGTTGTACGGTGGCTATACCCTCATTCTCTTCACCGTCCTGCGGCAAATGGGGTTCGACCTCTCCGCCATCATGGGTGCCGCCGGAATCGCCGGAGTGGCCATCGGTTTCGCCTCGCAAACCTCGGTATCAAACCTCATCAGTGGGCTCTTTCTCGTCTCCGAGAAGCCCTTTGAAGTGGGCAACGTCATCGAGGTCGCCGGCACATTGGGGGAGGTCTCTTCGGTGGATCTGCTCTCGACCAAAGTCCGCACCTTCGACAACCGATACGTTCGGATTCCCAACGAAATGATGATCAAGGAGCAGGTCGTAAACCTCACCCGATTCCCCATTCGGCGCTACGACTTCCAACTGGGAGTCGCTTACAAGGAGGATACCCGACGAGTGGAAGCCATCCTTCGAGAGGTAGCGGGACAAAATCCCCTGGTCCTGGACGACCCGGAACCTATTTTTGTGTTCAAGAACTTTGGCGACTCCGCCCTCGAGATTCAGTTCTCTGTGTGGTTCGTTACCACCGATTACCTTAAGGTAAAATCCAACGTTCTCACAGAGATCAAGGAACGGTTCGACGTCGAAGGAATCGAAATCCCATTCCCCCATCTCTCACTGTATGCAGGCTCAGTCACCCAGCCATTCCCAGTAAAAAGCGTGGAAAAATAGCCCCCTTTTTGACGCATTCGGCGGTTTCCTTCGATAGTTGTTAGTGGACGCTTCTTGTCCCCACACATCCAATCAGGAGGGAGCCATGACCGCTGAAACCGGCGCAACGGTGCGCGCACCCGAGTCCACCCACCCCCTTTGGTCAGCCAACCGATTGGCCCCAGGAGCGATGGTGAACGTTCGTTTTCGAGACGCCATCGCCAAGCGCGTCGAAGCCAGCAGAGGCCCCCACGGCGACGTGCAACACTTCGTCGAGCTGGAATACACCGACGGCCACCTCCCCCACAGCGAATCCCTGCTCTGGGAGCTTGAACGCTCCGCCTCAATTCCCGCCGCCGATCTCCCCGATGTCCCGGGAACCGCTCCCATGTCCCCGGACTCC
>CALFHQ010000065.1 GCA_937876385.1 uncultured Pseudomonadota bacterium | reverse complement strand
GGAGCTTTGCGACGTAGGTGTTGAGGGCGTGGTGGGGGATTCCACACATGGGAACCGGGTTCTTGGACCCCTTGTCCCGAGACGTCAGGGTGATCTCCAGGATGGGGGCTGCCTCCAGAGCGTCTTCGAAGAACATCTCATAAAAATCCCCCATTCGAAACATGATGAGGGCGTCGGGCACCTGGGCCTGGGCATCAACGTACTGCTTCATCGCCGGGGTCAGCGACTTCGTCTTCGATTTGTTGTGGGATTTGGGCATACGTTGGTGTTGGTTCTATTCGGTTTCGTTCCAGTAGGCGACTTCCGCCATCTCGGAGGAGATCAGGAAGGTGGAGTATGTACCGTTGCCGTCGAGGTCTCCCCGGGCAACCGCGTACCACCAGTTCCTCGTTGGATCTCGAATGAAGGCATTGGACGGGTTGGGATCACCGGTCTGCCACCCCACGGTAACATATTGGAAGCTGACGTTCCGACGGTCGGTGGGGCGGGAACCCAAGGAGCACCAGCCGGGATAGCTGGCCTGATCGTCGGGGCAGTCGATGTTCCAAGCCACTGGCTTGTCTCCGACGTTGGGTGGGTAGAAGTCCGAATCGCCATAGCTTGCCGGAGAAGCGCTGGTGTCCACAAAATGTCCGTACATCGAGTAGTAGGTTGCCTGTTTCATCTTGATGTCGGACAAGAAGGCGATGGCTTCGGTCATTCGGCCCTTGCGGATGTATCGCTTGTAGCTCACGGCAGCAACCGTCGTGAGAATGGCCAACACGGTCACAGCTACCATCAGCTCGACGAGTGTGAACCCCCTGAAAAAACGAACATTTCGCATATCACATCCTCCGCAATGGGGCTTTGGAGATTATAACCCCCGACAAGACTTGCGGTCAACTGAATCGGCGGGGATATTTGACCGGCGGTGCGCTACCAGGGAGTCAACCAGACGACATCTCCGGTCTTCAATCGGTTGCCTCTGGTTCGGTCGTCGTCGTCCATTCTTCTGGGAGCTACTCCCTGAACAACGCCATTTCGGGTGCAGATAAAGTACATGTAGCCCATCTTGAGTCGCTTTGGGAAGCTGATGATGCGCCCCACATCGATTTCGCCTTCTTCCAGCGAAGGGAGCTTCGGCTTTCCCCCTCGGGGTCTAAGAACCAGGTAGGAGAAGTTGACCTCATGACGGTCCAACTGGCTGCGTGCCCCCACGCTCTGAGCCTGCGGGGAAAGGGGAGCCGCAATGGAATGGAAACAGAATCGGTCGTCGGTCAAGGTGAAGGGGCATCGAACGTCGGCCAGGCACGGGGCGACGGCCATGATCCGTTCCTCTTCCTGGAGCCTCGACATGGCTTCGTAGAGAGGGCGGGAAATGCGCTTCAAAGCGGGCTCGATGAGGATGAGGAAGCCGGTCTTCTTGACCTTCTCTCGAAGCAATCTCATCACCAGGGAGACTGTGTGAGCGGGGTAATGCTCCTCGTCTACCATCTCAGACAGAACCCCGTGGACCAGGACGATGTCGAAGCGGGCCTTCTGTTCGTCTTCGAGATAGTCGTTTAGCTTGCTGCGGTGCCACTTGTGCTCGATTTTGGGCAGTCGCATGTGCTTCAGGGTGTGAAACACCGTCCCTGTGAGCTCCCCAACCACTCGATCGGGTTCCACGAGGGTGTAAATGGCCTCTCCCTTGAACCCTCGATTGTGAAGGTACATTGCTGTCGCAGCGGATGCGGTCCCGGCGCCGGCGCCCAGGTCAGCGATGGTGAGCCGCTTTCGATCAGAGAGGTCAACGAGGTTGAACGCCTCTTCCAGGGGAAGCCAGACTTTGGGCATGTCTGTGGGGAGGAAGAAGTGCAGCCTGGCGTCGGCGAGGTCCTTTCGCTCAAAGGAGGGTGCGTCGTAGATTCCGTTGTAGATGTCGGAAATCTCCACGGCCTGCTTGGCAACGCGGTCGGGATGCGGGGAGGGTTCGATGGTCTCCAGCGTTTCGCAGAATTGACGGTGGAGGTCCTCCAATTCCTGTCGACGCTCTTTGGGAATTCCGGTTTTGTAGCGGGAGATTCGAAACTGCATACCTGCCCTCACTGGGATGGAGAAAACCCTCGATGCCAACAGCGTGGGATGGGGAGGATCATTCGGCGTTGGTGATGATGAAGAACTCCACTCGTCGGTTGAGCTCTCGTCCTTCTTCGGTGTCGTTATCGGCGATGGGTTTCTCTTCTCCATAGCCCACGGCGATCATGCGTTCGGGGGCGATGCCCTCCTGGATGAGGAACTTCCGAACGGAGTTGGCTCGACGTTGCGACAGCTTCTTGTTGTACCGGTCGCTGCCCTTGTCGTCGGTGTGCCCTTCGATACGCACCATGAGCTTCGGGTTGTCCTTCAAGGCCATGGCCACTTCCTTCAGCATCTCGAAGGACTTCGAGAGGATCTTGTCCTTGTTGAAGGCGAAGAAGATCTTCTGCTTCAGCTCGATCTTGTCGGCCTTTACGACGATGTTCTTGTACAGGTCGGGGCATCCGTCCTCGTCCTGGTCGCCGTCTTTGTCCTCCGGTTCGTTGGGGCACTGGTCTTTGACGTCGGGGATTCCGTCGCCGTCGTTGTCCAGTTCGGGGCATCCGTCTTCGTCCTGGAACTCGTCGAAGTCTTCGGGTTGGTTGACGCACTTGTCAACCGTATCGAGGATGCCGTCCAGATCGTTGTCCGTGTCCGGGCAACCATCGGAATCTTCGAAGCCGTCTTTGTCTTCTGCTTCCGTGGGGCACTTGTCACGATCGTCGGGGATCCCGTCTCCGTCCTTGTCCCACTCGGGGCAACCGTCGGTGTCATTGTCTCCATCGTAGTCCTCAGCGACCTTGGGACACTGGTCTTTGGAGTTCAAGATGGAGTCGTCGTCGTCGTCCCCTTCGCACCCTTCCTTCACGTGCCCGTCGGGGGTATGGGTCATCTCGTAGGTCTTCTCATACCAGCTCACCGCCTGCTCAAGATGCGCTTTGGCCTTCAAAGTGTCGCCGTGGTCCGATTCGGTTCGAGCGAACTTGGCGTGGGCCGTTGCGTGGGCGTATTCGACGGGTGCGCAGATGAACGCCGCCTCACGGATCTTTTCGAGATTGCTGTCGATATCGTTGGTGGTGGAGTACACCTGAGTGGAGGTGACACAGCCGCCGGCGGTCAGCAACAGCACGGCAACCATCCAACTTCCGAAACGTCTCATTCGATGCATCATCGTTGTCCTCGATTCAGTTCAGCTAGCGCTGCTCGTGGAACACTTTGCCGGCCTTGATCTGTTTGCGTCTGATCTTGCGCCGTTCCTCTTCGTGCTTGTTCTCGGCGGCCTTTTCGGCCAGGTCCCTTGCCTGGTTGCCGTAGAAGGCCGCGGCCTCGAACTTGGAGAACCCCTGCAACTCTTTGGCTTTCTCAATGAAGAGATGCGCCAGCTCGTATTCGTAACGGGCGGGAGTGATGTAGCGGTTCGATTCGTTCGCTTCCTGGGCTTTGGCCAATCGGGCTTGCTTCATGGCGTTGCTGCCCCGGGAAATGCCCGACTGAGCCTGGATCGGTCCGCAAGCGGCGCCCATGCCCAGCAGAAGCACTGCAATTCCCAGCTTTCGAAGAGGGTGTCTCATACCTGCTTCACCTGTCTGTCGGTTTTGACATACACGAATCCGAGCCGAAGTCTATCAGGCAGGCTCAAATCCTGTCAAACGCTTTTTCCCCCTTATGAGCCACGCAATCCAGCGGAATTCCAGGTCTTGCAGTGAGTTTTGGGGGGCAAGGTTCCTCCCTTGTCCTGTGTCGAAACCGGTTGCCCTGACGTCGTTTCTTGTGATAGATAATCAGAAGCCCGGGTTTCCCCGAGGGCGCCATGCACATGGTTCAAGGAGGATGGCATGTCCGGACACAATAAATGGAGCACCATTAAGCACAAGAAGGGCAAGGCAGATGCCGCCCGTGGGAAGCTCTTCACAAAAATCATCAAAGAAATCACCATCGCAGCCAGAGCCGGAGGGGGGGACGAAACCGCGAACCCTCGACTTCGAACGGCCGTGGCCACCGCCAAAGCTGCCAACATGCCGATTGACAACATCGCCAGGGCCATCAAGAAGGGAACCGGCGAGTTGGAAGGGGTCAGCTACGACGAAATCTACTACGAAGGGTACGGCCCGGAAGGGGTCGCCATTCTCGTCCAGACGTTGACCGACAACCGGAATCGCACCATCTCCGAGATTCGGCACACGTTTGGGAAATACGCAGGAAAGATCGCTGAGCCCGGTGCTGTAGCATGGATCTTCGAAGACGCCGGCAATATCGTCGTCAGCGGTGAAGGGGTGGACGAAGACAAGCTCATGGAAGTGGTCATGGAAGGGGGCGGCGACGACATGGAAGCCTCCGGCGATGGCTTCGAAATCTCCTGCAGCCTCAGCGTCCTGGAAGAACTCAAGGTCGCCATCCAAGGCGCAGGGTTCACCGTGGAAGAAGCTGAATACACCAAGAAACCTACCAACTCCGTGGCAATCGAAGGAAAAAGCGCCGAGAGCCTTCTTAGACTCCTCAACGCTTTGGAAGAGTTGGACGATGTTCAGAACATCTTCAGCAACTTCGATATGGACGACGACCTCCTCGACGAGCTGCAGTGATCGTCCTTGGTATCGACCCCGGCTCCGTCAAGATGGGATGGAGCATCATTCAGGTAGAAACCCGCAAAATCATTCCCGTCACATACGGTGTTATCCGGATGAACTCGAAGACTCCTCTGTTTGAGCGCCTGTGTACCATCGGCGATGAGCTCGAACGGATCCTCGATACTCACAAGCCTGAGGCTGCCGGGGTGGAGGGGGTCTTTCAGTCCACAACCAAGAATCTTCAGTCTGCTCTAAAACTCAGTCATGCTCGAGGAGCTGCCATCATGACCATCGCCCGGCGGGGGATTCCAGTGCACGAATATCCCCCGGCCGAGGTCAAAAAGGCGCTCACTGGAAGCGGTCGAGCCGACAAAATCCAGGTTCGAGAAATGGTCCGAAGCATTCTGGGCATTCGGAAAATCCCGGCAGAAGATGCGGCCGACGCTCTGGCGGTCGCTGTTTGCCACGGATTTCGAGAGCAAATAGCCATCATTGGAGGTCGTCGATGATCGGGTACCTCAGAGGATTGATTCTGTACGTTGACGAACCCAAGATTGTCCTCGATTGCGGCGGCGTGGGATACGAGGTCTCCGCCACGCGGTCAGTCCTCGATTCCCTGGGAGCACCAGGGGAAGAAGCCGAGCTCTTCGTCTACACCCTCGTCCGGGAAGATGAATTGCGTCTGTTCGGCTTCAAGAGCCGGGCGGAAAAAGCGGTGTTTGAGCTTCTCACCGGAGTCTCGGGTGTCGGCCCTCGCAGCGCCTTGACCATTCTGTCCGGGGTTGGAGAGCAGGGCTTCGTGGATGCCGTGGCCACTGGAAACATCCTTCCCATGACTCGAGTCAAAGGGATTGGAAAGCGCACGGCCGAGCGAATCGTCCTTGAACTCAAAGACAAAGTCGCCCAGGTCTTCGCTGTCTCCGACTCCATCGCCGTCCCAACTGTCCATGTCGCACCCAATCTGCAGGAAGCGGAAGCGGCTCTCCTTGGTTTGGGGTTTCGGAAAGGAGAAATCGCGAACGCCTTCAAGGAGATCAAAGACAACTCCACTCTGGGTGTTGAAGCGCTCATCAAGGAAGGGCTCAGGAGGTTGCGATGAAACCCATGGAACCAGGCGATCGAGAAATCACCGGCACCCTTCAGTCTGCCGAAGAGGAAGGGTTCGACCGAGCCCTTCGACCTCGCTCCTTCGACGCGTACACCGGCCAGGAAAAGCTCAAGGCCAACCTTAAAGTGTTCGTCCAGGCAGCACGGAATCGAGAAGAACCCCTCGACCACATCCTCTTCTACGGTCCTCCAGGGTTGGGGAAGACGACCCTCGCATACATCCTGGCCGAAGAGATGGGGGCAGGCATTCGGTGCACCTCGGGCCCCGTCATCGAGAAGAAAGGGGACCTAGCGGGGATGCTCACATCGCTGGAAGACGGAGACATTCTCTTCATCGACGAGATTCACCGCTTAAATGCAACCGTCGAAGAGAGCCTCTACCCCGCCATGGAAGATTACCGCTTCGATATTCTCCTGGGGGAAGGCCCCCACGCCCGAAGCATCTCGCTGAACCTCAACCGATTCACCCTCGTGGGGGCAACCACCCGAACGGGACTCATTACTTCTCCCCTGCGAAACCGCTTTGGCGTCATCGCTCGGCTGGAGTACTACACCGTAAAGGAACTCCAGTACATCGTCAGTCGCTCCGCCGAACTCCTGGGGGTGCCCATTGAAGGGACCGGGGCCAAAGAAATTGCCCGACGGTCCAGGGGGACTCCCCGAGTGGCCAACCGCCTGCTTCGGCGGGTCCGGGACTTTGCAGAAGTGGAAGGCTCGGGGGTCATCACCGAACAGATAGCGGCACATAGCCTGGATCGTCTGGAAGTAGACGACGCAGGGCTCGACCCCGCCGACCGCCTCTACCTGGAGACTCTGATCTTGAAGTTCAGCGGGGGACCGGTGGGAGTCGACACCCTCTCAGCTTCTTTGAGCGAAGAGAAGGATACCCTGGAGGACGTCTTTGAACCGTATCTCCTCCAGCAGGGGTTCATCGAACGAACCCCCCGAGGGCGCCAGGCCACTTCAAGAGCCTACCAGCATCTGGGACTCAAAACCCCGGCCACCAAAGGGCGCAACTCACTGTTGTAGCACCGCTTTTCGAATTGGACCAATCTGTCTGGAAACGTGTCGGGAAGCCTTGACGTGCTACTATTTCCTCTTCGAGACATACTTCATGCGAAGGTCGTAGAGGAAGCCGTCCAAGGTGCGCTGTTCGTCGGGGGTGAGGTTGCCCCGCGTTCTGTCCTTGAGAACCGCCAGCATGTCGATATTATGCCGAGCGATTTCGAGATTCACTTCAGGAGCTTTGCCGTCAGGGCTTGGAATCTCACCCATGTAAAGCAATGCGCTGGTCGCCAGGGAAATGACCAACGTAGAGAACGGGCCTTGCTCCGTTGGATCAAGGTCGTTCAACAGCTCTTCTTCGTCTGGTGAGGGGGCTCGCTTGACGTCGTCGGAGTTCATAGCCTACTCCTCTTCTTCGAAGTCCTCGTCAATTTCGGGCATCTCAATCTTGAACTCGCCGTCATGGACGGTGATTTCAACCATCTCCCCTTTGGCGGAGACGTCTTCGAGAGAGCCCATGAACGTGTCGTATTCCTCTTGGGTCAACGTGCCACGCTGAATGTTCCGGTCGATGATGCGCTTGTCGAATTTCAGGCCGTCTTCCAACATCTGGGATCCTCCATGTAGTGGAGGGTAATGTAATCGCATTCCCCAATGATGTCAATCGAGGGTTGCTTCTACCGTTGGATTGGCGGGTGATGAAGAGCGAAATGGAGGGGTCGGCAGGAAGCCGAGATTACATACCGGGGATAGCGCCGAGGTCGCCATCTTCGTCGAACTTCTTGATGGCTTCGTCGGCCTGGGCGATTCCCTTCTTGATATCTTCTTTGTTCTTCTCAAGCTCGGCAATCATCTTGTCGAGTTCTTTGTTGGCTTCTTCGATGCCCTTCTTCCAGTTGTCAGCGCCTTCCTTCGGGAACCACTTGCCCTCGACCTTGATCAGGGCGACTTCTTCCATCTTCTTGCCGTCCATCTTGACGATCAAAGTGGCGCCGTCTTCCTTCACGTCTTTGGCCTCGAAGGTGATCTTGTCCAGCATCGGGAGTTTGTCTTCAAAGCCGGGTTTCGCCAGTTCGAAGATGGCCTTGCCGTGGTTGCCCAGGAACTGAGCTACGTCCAACTTGGCGAAGGTTTCGTGCTTCGTCAGGCCGCCCTTCTCCAGGATGGCGTAAAGTTTGTCGATGGCTTCAAAGATTTTGTCGGGGGTCATGCCCGGAACCATGGCAGTGGCCATACCCATCATGGGAGCCAACTTGTCCTTGTGCTTCTTGGCGGCAGCAATGGCCTTCGGCAGAAGTGCCATGGCGCTGTTGTAAACTTCGGCGTCGATTTTGCCGAGCTTCGCCATCAGTCCCTGAACGTCCTTCTGGTAGGATTCAGGAAGCACAAAGTAGATGGTGTGGAGATCGCCGGTTTTCGCGGCGTCAACCATCTGCTGGGCCAGTTTGTCAGGCTCGGAGGCCAGCTTCGGCGGCTCAATTTTCTTCTCGCCGTCTTTCTTACAGCCGGCAATCCCAACAGCCAGAACCAACATCAAACTCATCGCAAGCAGTCTTCTCATCTCTTCTCTCCTAGTCGCTATGTCAGCTAATTTGCACAGAGGAATCTTAGTAGCACGTCCCGATTTCGAATTCAAGCGTTTTGAGAACGGAACCCCCGGCAGGTTGCTTCGATGGGGGCGACGGGCCGATTTGTTCGTTCTTGGTTGATCCTGGAGCCGCCCTTTGCCATAATCACCAGGCTCTGGAACTATCCAAACGCCGCTTCGAGAAACTGGTCGTGGGGGAGGAGAAAGGAAATGTTTAGATCCGCAGTGAGTTTCCTCGTGCTGGCAGGTGCCGTGCTCATGGCTTCCCCGGCTCGAGGAGAATCAACCGGAGAGCCGTGCGGCGACGTCACCTACTATGGGTGTTGCGCCAGCGGTATGGTTTTCTTTTGTGATGATACCCTGGGTGAATTGAACTACATCGACTGCACACAGGCCGACTATGGAACGTGCGGCTGGAGCTATGAAGGTGGCTACTATGATTGTCAAACCGATGGGGCTTCGGACCCCTCCGGCGCCAACCCCATAGATTGTACAGAAGGTGGAGGGCAGGGAACCGGACAGCCCTGCGGCGATGTGAGCTACTACGGGTGCTGCGAAGGGCAGCAGCTCCTCTTCTGTAACGAAGGGGAACTGTACACCATCGATTGCCAGGAAGCCCCTTCTTGCGGTTGGAACTCAGAGGCCAACTATTACGACTGCCAGACAGTGGGTGGCTCGGACCCCTCCGGGGCAAACCCCATTTCTTGCGGAACAGGCACACAACCCTCCCCCGTCTGCGGCAATTCCATTTGTGAAGCCGGGGAGACGACGTACTCGTGTCCCTCCGACTGCCAGACCGGCGGATGTGTACCAGATTGCGCCGGGAAATCCTGCGGCAGCGATGGCTGCAACGGTAGTTGCGGAGTGTGCCCAGACACTCACTATTGTACCTACAGCGGCATTTGCCAGAGCAACGAACCTTGCACCCCCGATTGCCAGGGAAAACAGTGCGGCGACGATGGCTGCGGCAGCACCTGTGGGAGTTGCCCGTCCAGCCTCATCTGTCAGCAAGGCATGTGTCAGCCCGAGGGGGTCAACGGCCTCGACCAGTCGTCGGAAGACCCGGATGTCGCAGGATGCGTTCCCAATTGCCAGGGAAAGGCCTGTGGAGATGATGGTTGCGGTGGACTGTGCGACACATGCCCCAACGGCTTTGAGTGCAGCGAACAGGGGATGTGCGTCGAGCTGCCTTCCAACTCCACCTACACACCCCCGGCAAGCTACCAGTGCGAAGCCAATCAGAAACTGCTCTATGGGAAATGTGTTGCTGAGGCACCAGTCGCCGACTCCCAGTCCGCAGGGTGCTCCTACTCAACCCAGGC
>CALFHQ010000064.1 GCA_937876385.1 uncultured Pseudomonadota bacterium | reverse complement strand
CTACTGCAGCCAGGACGCCGACCAGCCCTACAAGACCTGCCACTACGTCTCCCCCGGCGGAGTGCAATGCTGCAACGTCGACGGCCAATGCGATGACGGAATGCCCGCAACCCTCGATTCCTGCGTGAACCACAACTGCGTCCACCAACAGGACGCCGAATACTGCACGGCACAACCCCCCGTATTCTGCAACGACAACGACCCCTGCACCATCGATAGCTGTGACCTTGGCACCTTCCTCTGCCAACACCAACCCGTCGAAGGGTGCTGCAACAACAACACCGAGTGCGCAGACGACGACCCCTGCACCCTCGATATCTGCCAAGCAGCAGTTCACACCTGCAACCACGTCTGGACTTCATGGTGCTGCCACCAGGCGTCAGACTGCTTCCAGTTCATGACCGACCTCGACTTGTGCAAAGAGCCCGTCTGCGTCAACAACGAATGCAGACTCAAACCCGCACCCACCATCAACTGCTGCCTCATCGACGCCGACTGCAACGACGACGATGCCTGCACCGAAGATGTGTGCAACCCCGGCAACCACACCTGCTCACACAACTCCCTCGGGGTCGGATGCTGCCACACGGACTCGGAGTGCCAGGAAGACGACAACCCATGCACCGAGGTCGCCTGCCGAGACAATCAGTGCACCTACCTCCCAATCCCCGAATGCTGCAAAGGGGACTGGGAATGTGAAGACGACTCTCCCTGCACCATGGACCGATGCGTGAACTACCGCTGCCGATACAACTGGGACTGGGCTGCAGGTTGCTGCCTCACCACCCAGGACTGCCCCGAACTGTCGACCCCTTGCCTTTCAGTGGAATGCAACAACTTGAACTCGTGTGTGGTGGTCCCCGTGGACCAGTGCACCATCACTCCAGACTGGCTCGAGACCTTCGGGGGAGGAGAATCCCTCGTGGAGTTGGGGTGGACCGCAGCACCCTCTCCCTTTGGAGTATTCGCCCTCCAAAGCGGCACCGGCGCCATGGGACCAGACCCCTGCGCAGTCCTCCACGGAGATGCATCGATTCAGGGAGCACAAACCTGCCTGCGCTCCCCAATCATCTCGGTCCAGGACCCCAACGAGACCATCACCGTGACCTTCGAACACGAAGTCGATGCCGACCTCTCGCAAACCGTCGGTGCCTTCGAAACCCGAATCACCGGGCGACCGGTGGGGCTCCCCGATGCCATTACCCTGGCACAAATCGAACCCACCACCGTGATTCCCGGCTCCAAGGTCATGTTCACACTGCCTTACAAGCTGAAGACGTCTCCCTTCCGACTGGCGTTTTGCGCCGATGTTCCCCAGGGAGCTTTGCAGGTTCGTTGGAGCATCGACAATCTTCGAGTGGGGCGTGGAAACCCACCGCGAATCCAAAGTAACCATCCGGACATCCAGCGTCTTCCAGAGGAAAACCCGCTGCAATCGGTGATCGTCCAGGATGCCGATGGCGACCCCATGACCGTCCATCTCGGAGGTCCCGAGCACGTCCAGTTCCTCCCCCAGACTTCCACCCCGGGAAGCGTCACAGGCGCCCTGCAATTCAAGGCCGTCAGCCCGTCGAAGGTTGGGCAATACACCACTCGCTTTGAGGTCTCCGACGGCTTCTTTGAGGACCACCGCTCCATCCACGAGTTGATCTACGTCCCCAAATGCCAGACTGTCGCCGACTGCGAGGACAACAACGAATGCACCCAGGATAGCTGCGACCCCTTCACCGGCTGCACCAATGAAGTGCTCGAAGGATGCTGCAATGACCTGACCCCGTGCAACGACAACAGCCTTTGCACTCAAGACACCTGCATCGACGGCGGATGCGTCTTTGAAGCCGTCGATTGTACCGACACCAACCCATGCACCACCGACACCTGCACCCCCCAGACCGGCTGCAAACACCCCTTCAACACCGAAGCCTGCGACGACAACGACGCTTGCACCTGGCACGACACCTGTTTCCAGGGTAGCTGCGTCGGAAGCCCCGTAAACTGCGCCGACGACCTCGACTGCACACTCGATACCTGCGACCCAGTCACCGGTTGCAAACACAAATCCCTCTGCACAGACTCGGTTCTCTGCACAACCGATATCTGCACCTACCAGGGGTGCCGCTCGGGGAAAATCCCCGTGGGAACCGCCGAAATGGACGCGGCTGATCCCCCCGACGAGTGGCCGGATTCCGCCACGCAGGCCACAGGAACCAGCGCAATCATCGACTTTCGAATGATGCTCGACGGGGACAATCTCTACCTGTCGGCGCACCTCAACCCGGCACCCAATTCTGGATTCATCGTTGCCCTGGATGAAGACTTCCCAAACAACACCGGGGTGAAGCTGTTCTCCAACGTCAATCCCCCAGGCTCCCCCCTCGATGGCGTCCTCACTACCGGGCTGGAAGTCCTCTTCCCAGGCTTTGGCGCTGACACCGCCATTGTCCTCAAATGGGGGGCACTTCCCACCGACGGACCCACCGACTCGGGTTGCTTCGCTCTATCCACCTTCGAGCCTTCCACTTCTGTAGATTGCACCATCATCGCCGGTTCAAACGGGTACATCGAAGTGTCCCTCCCCTGGATCTCCTTCTATCCAGACCTCCTCTTCCAGGGCAAAGTCTCTGCGGCCATCCTGGCCTCTGTGGCAGCATCTGGACAAATCATCGAAGCACTCCCAGGTGCCACCGACAACACCGTTTCAGATGTGACAGTGTTCGGCGTCCAGGACCCCATGTGCCTCACCGCTTTCTGTGGTGACAGCTTCGTCGATGCCGGAGAGCAGTGCGACTGGGGCCCCGACAACAGCAACGAGACCCCCGACGCCTGTCGAGAAAACTGCCTCAACGCCTTCTGCGGTGACCAGGTCCTCGACACCGGGGAAGAGTGCGACAACGGAGATGCCAACAGCGACCTGGCCCCCGATGCCTGTCGAGGAGATTGCACCCAACATCGCTGCGGAGACGGGGTCACCGACTCCTCGGAAGATTGCGACGACGGAGAAGGCAACGCCGACGGCGTTCCAGATGTTTGCCACACCAACTGTGTCGCTCCGTACTGCGGGGACGGAATCAAGGACAGCGCAGAGGCATGTGACAACGGAGAGGCGAACTCAGACTTCGCTCCAGACGCCTGTCGACTGGACTGCGTGGAACACTTCTGCGGGGATGGCGTTCAAGATTCCGCCGAAGGGTGTGACGACGGCACGGCCAACGCCCCCGCCACACCGGATGTCTGCCGCACGGGCTGTATCGCCCCTGTTTGCGGAGACTCCATCGTAGACGGCGAACATGGAGAGCAGTGCGACAACGGCGAAGCCAACTCCAATTCCGCTCCCAACGCCTGCCGGGAGAACTGCCTCGACCACTTCTGCGGCGACGGCACCACCGACGACGGGGAGGAATGTGACGACGGAAACACCACCGATTGGGACGGCTGCAACAACGACTGCACCATCTACATCGCTGTCTGTGGAGACGGCGTCCACACACCCAACGAGGAATGCGACAACGGCAACGCCAACTCCAACGACACTCCCAACGCCTGCCGGGAAGACTGCACTTCGCCCAGTTGCGGAGACGGCACAGTAGATGACGGAGAGAGTTGCGACGACGGCAACAACCTACCCGGGGACACCTGCGACGCCGATTGCACCCCCTACATCCCTGCGTGCGGCAACGGATGGCAGGACCCTGGCGAGGAATGCGACGCTGGAGACTTCAACAGCGACCTGGAACCCGATGCTTGCCGAGAGGACTGCACCCTCCACACCTGCGGAGACAACGTCCAGGACAGCGACGAGCAGTGCGACGACGGCCCCTTCAACAACAATGAAGTACCAAACGCCTGCCGAACCTCCTGCCTGGCACCCTATTGCGGTGACAACGTGGTGGACTCCGGCGAGGAGTGCGACGACGGTGACCTCAACGCCAGCCTCCCCGACCACTGCAAACCCAACTGCATCGCACCCACCTGCGGAGACGAAGTCCTCGACACCCTGGCCGGCGAAGAGTGCGACTGGGGCCCCCTGAACACCGATTTCGAACCCGACTTCTGCCGGGAAAACTGCCTCAACGCCTACTGCGGAGACGGGCTCCCCGATTCCAACGAAGAGTGCGATGACGGAAACTTGAACAGCGACCTGGCACCCAACGCATGCAGAGAAAACTGCAAAGACCCCTTCTGCGGAGACAACGTCACCGACGCCAACGAAGAATGCGACAACGGCCCGGACAACTCCGACTTCACCCCCGACGCATGCCGGGAAGACTGCACCGCCCCATTCTGCGGCGACGGCATCGTCGACCCCGCTTCCGACGAGGAGTGCGACAATGGCACCCTGAACAACGACCAGTACCCGAACATGTGCCGCACAAACTGCCTCGACGCCCACTGCGGGGACAACGTCATCGACTCCGGTGAAGAGTGTGACGACGGAAACACAAGCCCAGACGATGGCTGCGATGAGAACTGTCTGGAAGAGGTCTACCTTCCCTTCCCCGGCGATGTCATCATCACAGAGATCATGCAGAACCCGTCCTATGTTCTTGACACCTACGGCGAATACTTTGAAGTCTACTCCACGGCAGACATTCCCATCGACTTGAACGGCTGGGACATCGACTCCAACGGAGAATCGCACACCATCGTCAACGACGGCCCCCTCTGGATCGAGCCGGGGCAGTTCCTCGTCCTCGGGAACAACAAGAACATCTCCACCAACGGCGGTGTCGTCGTCGACTATCAGTACACAAGCATCCTCCTCCTCAACGGGGCCGACGTCGTCTCCATCTCCTTTCGAGGCAACCTCTCAGATTCAGTCACCTACGACGGGGGAACCGCTTTTCCCGACCCCTCCGGGGCGTCCATGGAGCTGCTTCCCAGCCACTACAACCACATCGACAACAACCAGGGGGCAAACTGGTGCACGTCCAACACCCCCCTTCCCTGCGGAGGAGCCAACTGCGACTTCGGCACTCCGGGCCAATCCAATCCCTCCTGCGCCCCTTGACAATTCCCCCTTCCGGAGTATTTTTATCCTGAATCGTCAATGCCTCAGGAGGAAAAATTCATGGCCGACAAGAACGACAAGGTGGAAGGAAACGCGGAAGGGAAATGGTATGTCGATGAGACGTGTATCGCCTGCGGAATTTGCCTCGAGTTCTCGAAAAAACTCGAGTTGGACTACGACATCGGTTTCTGCAAGGTGACAAGTCAGCCCAAGAATGCCGACGAAGAGCGCGGGCTCACACAGGCGAAGGATGTCTGTCCGGTGGAGGCAATTGGGGATGACGGGGCCTGAGAAGTCACTCCAAATCGTAGCTTAGTTCCTCTTCCGCATTGCGAATCATCTCTTCGTACCGGTCCGTTCTCCACAAAAACCTTCCTGAATCAAGCTTCTTACGAGCCAGCGTGAGTTCACGCCGGGCGCCCTCGTAGTCCTCATCTTGCATCAACGCTTCCGCGTAGAACAGGTGGTTCAACGGGTGCTCTGGATGATCCTTCACGGCTTGCTCCAGCAGCTCCAGCGCCCGATCCAGATCTCCTGGTCCAGTGGGCCACGCCGGCGCCTTCAGGTACAGCGCACCGACGATTCGAAGGGGTCCCCCTTCGTCCAGGTCGGGGGCATCCTTGACCAGCGGACGGGCGGTATCCAAGAACGGTCCCAAAGCAAAGGGAACACCGGCCAGAGAAGCCCGTTGCAGGCGCATTCCGAGAATCAACGCCAGTGTGTAGCGGACATGGATATCGTCTGGCGCCCGCTTCACCGCCCCTTCTCCCAACTCCACACAATCCACCTCCCTCACCCCCCGGCCGAAGGGATCAATGCCGTAGGGGTCCTCTCCGTAATCCCACAGC
>CALFHQ010000063.1 GCA_937876385.1 uncultured Pseudomonadota bacterium | reverse complement strand
CTTCGATGCGGACATCATCGGCGCTCCACGGGGTGGTTGGATCGACCACGAGGACTACCAGATGAGCACCGTCGAGTTGATTCTGTGACCGCTCCACCCCGACTCTTTCAGCCTGGGACAGGGCCGTACGGATACCCGCCGTGTCAATCAGCACCACCGGTACCGGCCGCTGGGCCAGGTGCTCCTCGAGGAAGTCTCGGGTGGTTCCAGCTTCGTCGGTAACAATGGCTCGATGGCTCTTCAAGAGGGCGTTGAACAGGGAACTCTTGCCGGCGTTTGGCGCCCCGGAGAGGACGATTCTAAATCCACTTCGAAGCAGTCTGGCCTGTTCGTAATGGGCGAGGACGCCGTCAATCTGAAGCTGCATCGTAGTAAGCCGCTTCCGCAGATCCTCTTTGGACATCTCTGGAACATCTTCGGGGAAGTCAATCTCGGCTTCCAAGGCCGCCACAAGCTTCAGGAACTGTTCTTCCAAGGGAACCAGAGCCCGGGAAACCGAGCCGGTCAACTGCCCCAGAGCCAGCGTCAAAGCGCCAGGGGACGACGCTTCTACGAGATCCTGCACAGCTTCCGCCTGGGTGAGGTCCTTCTTGCCGTTGAGAAAGGCCCTCAACGTGAACTCTCCAGGCTGCGCGTGACGTATTCCCACGCGACTCAACTCGTTGAGGACCTCTTCTACAAGGAGCGGGGAACCGTGGAGATGAAGCTCTGCCGTGTCCTCTCCTGTGTACGTGGCGGGAGCGACGAAGTGGACGACCATGGCTTCATCCAACAACATTCCATTGGTTGGGGCTGTCAGGAAGCATCTTTCAAGCCTTCCGGGAGGCGGTAGCGTTGCGTCGGTCAGGAATGCCGAGACGGCTCGCTTAGTGTCCGGTCCTGAAATGCGAACAACGGCAATGGCCCCGGTTCCAGCGGGTGTCGCAGGTGCACAGATTGTGTCGTTTGAATGAAGCACGGCAGGGAACCCCATGCCAGAGGGTCTAGAAGTACAGCTCCGTCACGAGGCCAAAACCGAGGATGTCGGGTTTGTCGAAACGGCGTTTTGCGTGCCCCATGTCATCGATAAACACCTGGGCGGTGTTGCTGTCACGGGCATAGGTGACTTCGCCAACCACCGAGAAGTTTGCTCCCAGATTGTACTTGATGTCGAACTTCACCATGAGCACGGGGAGTTCGTCTTCGCCGGCCGGGAGGATATCCCAATCCCCGGAGTTGGAGCCTCTCACCACGGTCTTCTGAATTCCCTTGGCCACGTCAGCAGCGTAGGGTCCCTCGAGGGTGCTGCCATCCACGGAAGGCTTGTACGTGGACGGGAGAAGAACGCCAAAGGAGAGGGCCGGGGTCAACCCCAAGCTCTGGAAGAAGTAGTCCACGGACACGACTCCAAAAAGCTCGGGAGTGATGTCGGCATCGCCGGAGAGGGCCTGGTAGGGGACAAAGCCGGGAACGTTGAAGACGACGTAGCTCAAATCTCGGTACACGGCATTGGCGAGGAAGCGGAGCTTCTGCCAGCGAATTCCGAGGCTGGCGAATCCGGCGTTGGACCACTCGTTCTTGGTGGACGCATAGTGATCGGGATCTTCCAGAGTCTGGATTACCCGAGTGTACTCGACAGCCACTTCAAAGCCGAAATCGTCAGAGTATCGGCCGGGATTGTTTAGCGGGAACCGTTCCGGGTCTTCATAGTACAATCGAAGATCCATCCGCTGCCCCACTTCTCCGCCGTACCGATAGGAGATCTGGGCGCTTCCACCGCCGGAGTAGATCTTCTTTCCCAGCACGCTGGAGCGGGTGTTGTTTCCCTTCTCGAAGTAGCCGCCGGAGACGTCCAGCCGCAGTCCGGTGATGGGCTCCACCCCGAAACCAGCCATGGCGCCGTAATAAGCACGCTCGACGAACTGGTTCGTGTTGCCGCCGGGGTTGTCCAGGATGTTCTCGGAGGGGGATCGAATGAGGGCCGTCTTCATCCCCACGAAGGCATCGATCACTTTGGAGTCATAGGCCAGCTTCAAGCCGGGAACGAGCCCCCTTCGGAAGTTCTTGGGGAAGACGTTGGAGCCACCCCAGGTGATGTCGTAGTGGTATCCCACCCGCATCTTGTCGGAGTCAATGGGGTAAAGCTGGAGATAAAGCAGCTTCTCTTTGTCGATGGAGTAGTTGAGCTTCAAGAAGGTGCCATCGTCGGCGAACCCGTACTTTCCGTCGGAATCGGGGGAGAACCTCACCCGCAATGCCCCTTCGGGATACAGTGCGCCGGTATCAAACTTCTTGTACACAGACAGACGGGAAGCCGTCCTCCGGTAGGCGCTGCCTTCCACACGGTCGAGGGAGCTGATGTCCCCCTGGCCGAAGTAGGCATCGGGGCTGTTGCGTCGGGTCTCGCCGGGGTCTCGCAGGACGTTGTCATCGGCGAAAGAGAAAGAGATGGTGGTTTCGTCGAAGACCTGAGCCGAGGCGGGTGCTGCCTGGCCCAGAACCGCCAGGACCCCCAGGAGCGAAATCGTCGTTGCCAAAGTTCTCATGTTACCGTTTCCTCCACGGATTATTCTTTGAACTCGAAATCTTCATCGAAGCGAGGCAAGAGCATGTGCATCTGCAAACCGCAGCTTTCCTCTCTCCCCGGCGTGTTGTTGCACAAATAGATGTGCCTCAGGTTGCCGGTGACCGACTCGAGTTGCATTTCCGGACACGTGTATTCCCAATAGAGCGTATCTCCAATAACAATCTTGTGTGGGTTCTGGATCACAACCTCACCGGTCTGAGCATCCACAACCGAAGGGCACATCCCCGAAGTGTCTTTGGCTCCGATGTAGGCAATCTCCAGGGGCATGTTCTCCTTGAGCATGTCCAACCCGACGTAGAACTTCTTCCCGGCACCGGACGCACGGTCGGTGTAAGCATAAGCCGCAAGCTGAGAGTACTTGAAGAAGCTCTCGAGTTGGGTGCAGCCGGGGTCTGCCTGGCATTCATCTCGGCAACTGTCGTCGTCACTGCCGGACGGAAACAGTCCATCCTCGTCGGAATCGCAGGCCAGGTATCGGGTAGAGATGTCCACGTCCCGAATCTTCAGCAGCCCTGACTCAAAGGGCTCCAAAGCCCTCCCGTTGGCCATCTGCTGGTCTCGGTAGTCCGCACTGTCGGGATTCTCTGGGATGATCAAGTCGGTGATGTCGGAGGGTTCCGGGATCTTGCTTGCACCGTCCACATCGTTGCGAGTGCTACACCCGGTTTGGGCTCGGTAGGCCTCAAAAGTCGGAAACGTCATCTGGGTGTTCCCCTGGTACTCCACGAGCCCCCCGGAGAAGGAGCACAGCGTGTCGCCGTAGAAGATCCCTTCGGGCTTGTTGAATGTGTACAAGAAGAACGAATTGTAGAACCCCGGAGAGCCGTCATCGAGGACCGTTTTCTGGTCGTTCAGGTCGGTGACGAAGAAGCCGCTTCCGACAATATTCGTCACCACGAGGTCTCCTCGATCCACAAAGATGCTCTGGTTCTCCAGGGGGGAGGTCGAGATCTGGTCGGTGTATTGCATGTTCCAAATCCGGGGACGCTCAAAGTAGAAGGTCTCGGACAAACCGGTGGCGTAGGAGCCCTTTTCCTCTCGCGGGTCATCGGGGGAGAGGCAGTTCGGGTCCGCCATGTCGATGAGTCCGTCTGAGTCATCATCAAGGCCGTTGTTACAGGGGCCGTACAGTTCATCGGAGATTCCAGTCCCGAGGTCTTCCACCCAAAGATGGCTCTGGGAAACGGCCTGAGCGATGTATACTTTGACCTGGGTGGCTTTGCCCCCCTTCAAGGTCGCGAACTGGTAGGGGGGAGGAATCATCCCGGGGACCATTTCGAAGTGAACCTGCCTATCCAAAGCCAGCTCCACCGGTTTGCCATCCGTGCCCAACGCCTCGATGTCCAGGTAGATAGCCTTCGTACACACCCTGGAGCAATAGTCATTGGTTCCGCATTCTTCGTCTGTCTGGCAAGCATTCTCGCTCACCGCACAGTACCCGACACACTCTTCTCCAGCCGGACATGCCGTGGATTTGCAGGAAGTCCCAGAGATATAGGTGAGGGGTTTGGCCAGGGTCCCCGGAGTCATCGCCTGCCCGGCGGACAACGACACTTCAAATGAATGGAGCCGGTTTGGCTCGTCATACTGCGTCGTGCATCCCAGCAAGCAGGCAAACCCCGCCACGAACCACACGCTGGACA